>QHYF01000014.1 GCA_003224075.1 Acidobacteriota bacterium | reverse complement strand
CTTGCCAGCCGCCATTTCCAAAGAGATTCAACGACGGATAATACGCCGCCCGGGCGATTCCGATCCCTGCGTTGGCCACAGCCATTTGCCGCTCGGCTTCGGCAATGTCCGGCCGCCGCTCCAGCAGGTCCGACGGCAGCCCGGCATCCAGTGCGGGCGGCTCGGTGTTCAGCTCCTTGCTTGCCAGGCGAAAGTCCGGGGCGGGTTTTCCAACCAGCACGGCAATCGCATCCTCAAATTGTTTGCGTTGCTGTTGCAGCAGGATGGTTTGTGTGCGTGTGGTATTCAGGAGCGTCTCCTCCTGTGCGACGTCGAGCCCGGATGCCACGCCGCCCTTGTGGCGTTGATCCACGAGCTGAAGACCCTTTTCCAGCGTCTCCACGGTGCGATGCAAGATCCCCAGCTCCGCATCGAGCTGCCGCAGCGTGAAATAGTCGCCCGCGAGTTCCGCCGCGATCACCAGTCGCACGTTTTCTAGATCGGCCGTGCTCGCCTGGTACGACGCCTGCGCCGCCTCGATGCTGCGCCGCCGCCGGCCAAAGAGATCGACCTCGTAACCGACGGTGAAGGGCAAAACGATATTGGTTTGCGATACGGGAGACCTCACCGGGAAGTTGCTGCTGGCCGGGCGATTCCCGGAGAGGCGCTGGCGCTGCACGCTTGGGGCGGTTGTCAGTGCCGGAAATTGCGTCGCAATCTGTACTGCTGCCGAGGCACGCGCCTGTTCGAGCCGCGCGGCTGCTATCTTAATCGTCTGGTTTGCGTCGAGCGCCTGCTTTTCCAACGCGCTTAAATCTTCGTCGCGGAAAACGCTCCACCATTCGCCTTTAGGGACACTGTCCTTCGGCGCGCCTTCGCGCCAAGGCTCAGGGACGTCCCATTTGGCGGGCACCGGCGCGGTCGCCCGCTGATACTTCGGACCCACCGTGCAGCCGCCCGCAACGACACAGGCGGCCAGCCCAAAAAGAGCGGGGAATTGCATTGCGCGCTTCATTATGGTTTCTTCGTTTCCGGCGCAGCTTTGGGACTCGCGCCCGGTGACCCTGGCGCCCCCGCAGGGCCCGGCTTGGGAGGGGCGTTCAGCGAAATTTCTTTGGTGTGAACTTCCTGGCCTTCGTCCAGGGAGTCTGCGGGATTCAGCACGATCCAGTCGTTCGCGTCGAGGCCCTGCAGGACTTCGAGGGTTATTCCATAGTCTCGGCCGATTGTGAGCGGCTTCAAGTGCGTCTTATGATTTGCATCCACGACCACGGCACGAAGTCCTTCGGAGCGGAACAGCAGCGCGTTCACTGGCACTTCCAGCCGCGCGCCGGTTACTTTCACCTGGAGGTGCACCTGCGCGTAGCCGCCGGGCAGCAGCGCGCTGTTATGGTTTGGCACGTCCACTTCGGTCAACAGAGTCCGTGTTCCGGTGTCGATGGCCTCCGCTGTGCGCACCACTTTGCCTTCAAATCTCTGGCCGGGGTACTGCGTAAGCTCGAGAAACGCGCCGAGCCCCGCATGAATCGAGGGCGCGTATGTCTCCGGCATACTCACGTAAACGCGGATGGGATCGGTCTGCGCCAGGAAAAAGAGCTGTTGCGAAGAGCCGCCATTTCCCGCGTTGATCAGCGTGCCGACATCAACGTTGCGCCGCGTGATGAACCCGCTGAAAGGCGCGTAAATGTGCCGGAAGGATTCCAGTTCCTCCAGCCGCCGTACGTTGGCTTCGGAGGATTGCACAATGGCTCTTTTAGCCTCCAAATCGCCATTGGCGTTGTCTACTTCCTGCTTGCTCACGCCGTCCGTCTTGATCAATTCCGTAAATCGCGTGGCGGTAATTTCGGAGAGGTGCGCGTTTGCTTTGGCGGTGTTGAGATCCGCGCGCGCTTGTGAAAGCTGCTGGTTGACTTCCGGCGTATCGATATCCGCGAGCAATTCACCCTGCCGGACGCGGCTGCCGATATCGCGATACCACTTTTTCAGGTAGCCGTTCGTGCGCGCGTAGATCGGTGATTCCACATAGGCCTGCATGGTTCCTGGCAGAACGAGATCTTCTTGGGCGGATTCCGTCGCGGGATGAATCACAGCCACGGTCGGGATCGCCAGCGTTTCGGTTTCCTTGGCGAGAGCCTGGTATTGTGCGCGGCGCTGGAACAGCGTCACTGCACCGACAACGACCAGCCCGATCACCACGACAAAAAGAATGGCAAAGAGCCTGCTGCCCTTTCTGCGGCGTTCCTCCTGATATTCAGGTTCCATCTAAACTCCACCTTCCATCATCGCCCAATTTCCACTCTCACTTCCATACCGAAAAATTTCAGACCGCTGCTGGCGCCGGCGAGCCGCCGTGGGCCATTCTCCGCTGCCGGCGTCCATGAATCATTGAAAAAACGCAAGGCACGAAGAACAGCGTCGCAAAGGTGGCAAAAATCAGTCCACCGATGACCGCGCGGCCAAGAGGCGCATTTTGCTCGCCGCCCTCGCCGAGCCCCACAGCCATCGGTAACATGCCGATGATCATGGCGAGGGCGGTCATCAGCACCGGGCGGATGCGCACAAATCCTGCTTCGAGCGCGGCATCCAGCGCGTTCTTACCCTCATCCATCTGTTCACGAGCGAAGGACACCATCAGGATGCTGTTTGCCGTGGCCACACCCATGCACATGATCGCACCGGTCAGCGAAGGCACGTTGAGGGTGGTGTGCGTCAGCAGCAGCATCCAGCAGATGCCGGCGAGTGCGCCGGGCAGCGCGGTAATGATAATGAACGGATCAAGCCACGACTGAAAATTCACCACGATTAACAGATACGCAAGGACAATCGCGCCAAGCAGGCCAAACCCAAGACCAGTGAAGGAACTCTTCATCGTTTGGATTTGTCCGCGAGTGACGATGTGACTGCCTTTTGGCAATTCTTTCTCGATATTCTGAACGCGCTTTTCCACCTCGTCGGCGACGCTGCCGAGGTCGCGGCCGTCAACCGCGGCGTAGACGTTGATCATGGGTTGCGTGCTGTAGTGCGATACCTCCGCAGGCCGCGAAGTCGTTCGGGTTTGCACGAGATTCCCAAGAATCTGGGGCGTCGCACCGGGAGAACTGCCGCTGATCGGAGTGTTCTGCAGGGCCTGGTAAGTATCCACGCGATACTGCGGCTCCTGCACCGCGACGTTGTACTCCACGCCATTTTTCGGATCCAGCCAGAAGGCCGGCGACGTTTGGAAACTGGAGCTGAGCGAGACGAGAAGGTTTTGCGCGACGTCGCGGGACTGCATGCCCACGGACTGGACGCGCGCGCGGTCGATTTCCAGGAAGAGCGTGGGATTGTCAAACGCCTGCTGCACGTGCACGTCCACGGCGCCGGGAATGTGGCGGAACTGATTGGCGAGCTTTTCCCCGATCAGGTAATTTCCGCGCTGGTTCATGCCAGTTACTTCCACGTCGATGGGCGCGGGCGTGCCGAAATTCAAAATTTGCGTGACGATGTCCGCCGGCTGAAAGAAGAACTGCACGCCAGGGAAGCGCTGCGGAAGTTTTTCGCGCAAATCGTTGATGTACGCGCCGGTGGACTTGCCGCGTTTCTGCCCCAGTTGGACAAGAATCTCCGCGTCGGACGTTCCGATGGTGCCGGCGTTGCTGTAGGTCAGGTTAATGCCGCTGTAGGGCAGGCCAATGTTGTCCAGGACGGTCGTGATCTCGTCTTTGGGGATCGTTTCGCGGATGACTCCATTGACCTGATCGGCAAGGCGCGCGGTTTCCTCGATGCGCAGGCCGGTGCGCGCGCGCATGTGCAAGCGGATCTGGCCGGCGTCGACTTTTGGAAAGAAGTCGCGCCCGAGCACGCCGATCAGCAGGAGAGAGAAAACGTAGAAACCGAGAAAACAGGCGGCGAAAAGCTTGGGTGAGCGAAGCGCAATGCGCAACGCTCCGCGGTACCCCTCGCGGAACTTTTCAAAATTGCGCTCGAAACCCTGCTGGTAGCGGCGAAAGAAGCCCATCTTTTCGCCGCGGTGTTCTTCCTCGTGGTATTCGTCTTCGGCGCTCAAGAGATACATGGCCAGCGTTGGCACGATCGTGCGCGACCACATATAGGAGGCCAGCATCGCGAAGCTCACCGCCTCCGCAAGCGGAACGAAGAGGAACTTGGCCACGCCGGACAAGAAGAACATCGGAATGAACACAATACAAATGCACAGCGTGGAGACGAAGGCGGGAACAGCAATCTGCTGCGCACCGTCGAGGATGGCCTGGACGGTTTCCTTGCCCATGGCCAGGTTGCGATTGATGTTCTCGATTTCCACGGTGGCATCATCCACGAGGATGCCAACCGCGAGGGCGAGGCCGCCTAAGGTCATGATGTTGATGGTCTGGCCGAGCGCGCTGAGGCAGAGGATGCTGACCAGAATGGACAGGGGAATGGAAATGGCGATAATCAGCGTGCTTTTCCAGTTCCCAAGGAAGAGCAGGATCATGATCGCGGTGAGGCAGGCGGCGATGATCGCTTCGCGGATAACGCCCTGAATGGAAGCGCGGACATAGAGCGACTGGTCGAAGAACGTGGAGATATGCAGGCCTTCGGGAGCAGCGGATTGGTTGTAGGCGAGCATCTGCTTCACACGGTCGACGATGTCGATGGTCGAAGCGCTGCCGGTTTTGTAGATGCTCATGAGCACGCCGCGCTGTCCATTAGAGAGAACGATGTTGGTCTGCGGGGAGAAGCCGTCGCGAACGTGCGCGACGTCCTTCATATAAATCGTCGCGCCATTGACGGTCTTGACCGGCAGATCATTGAGCTCCCCGATGGTTTGCGGGCTGCCGTTCATCTCCACGGTGTATTCAAGAGGGCCGAGTTTAGCGGTTCCCGTCGGGAGGATCAGGTTTTGGGCATTCACGGCGTTGACAACGTCAACGGCGGAAAGCCCTTTTGCCTGCAAGGTTTTCGAATCAATGTCAACGCTGATCACGCGCTGCTTGCCGCCATACGGAAAGGGAGTGGCGGCGCCCGGCACCGTCGCGAGCTGCGTGCGGATAAAATAGTTGCCGTAATCGAAAAGCTGCTGCTCGCTCAGCGTGTCGCTGGTGAGGCCAATCTGGATGACCGGGACAGTCGACGCCGAATAGATGATGACGAGAGGCGGCGTGGTTCCCGGCGGGAGGAATCGCAAAAAGGTTTGCGAGATAGCGGCAGTCTGAGCGAGCGCAGTCTGGATGTTTGCGCCAGGTTGGAAGAAGACCTTGATGATCGCGATCCCATTCAGCGATTGCGATTCAATGTGCTCGACGTCGTTGACCAGAGTGGTTACGCCACGCTCGACGTTGGACGTGATGCGCTGCTCCATCTCCTGGGGTTGAAGCCCGTTGTAGGTCCAGACGAGGCTGATCACCGGGATGTTGATGTCCGGGAAAATGTCGGTGGGTGTGCGCAGCAGCACCACCGGAGTCAGCAGAATAATGACGAGCGCCATCACGACAAAGGTGTATGGCCTTCTTAGCGCTAATCGGACAATCCACATAGGGTCTTAGTTCTTTCTCCCATGCCGGCGGAGCGCTATGCCCTCATCAGCCTGCTTCATCCATCCCCGATTCTTAATTAGATTCCCGGGGGCATTTCTTTGGGTACGGTCCCCGCTTGCTTGCAATGTATGTGGAAGACCTCCGAGTTTCATCCCAAAGCTAAGCAAGTCCTTTCGAGAGCACTTGCCTCGATCGCGGAAACCCGCTGCATCGCAGTATAAGTCTTGCCCAGTGAATCGAATAGGGAGCTCGATACGTTCTGGCGGGCTCCCATAATCCCTCATTCGATGCACGCATGCTGTCATAAGGCACAACCGCGTCTGCACCCAATTTGGACGCCGATTCGGGAGCAACGGAGAGCGGAAGTAGAGGAAAAGCGCTTGCCGCCGCGCTGAAGGCAGCTGCTATTTGTGGGTCATGGTGAAGGCGTTGAAGCCCTCGAGGCGCGGAGAGATTCGCGCCGCCGCCGAGGACGATGTAGCTATGACGCAGGGCGGAGCCCATGCTGCTGACGCTGCCCTGAATGCTACTCGCGGAAAATAAAGTTCAGCCGAACACCCGAGACTTCGATGAGATCGCCGTCGTTCAGCCGCACGGGGCCGCGAATGGGCCGGCCATTCACGCTCGGCACCTTGTCGCCGGGACCGAGATAGTAGCCGTCGTCGCGTTGATTGATCTGTGCGGCCATCCGTGGCTTGAACCAGCCCTGCAGGCGGATGGTGGCCATTCCGGATTTTCCGATGACGGTGAGTCTGTTGGTCAGGACGTATTCTTTCTGATCGGTGTTGCCGCTGAGAACGACAAGGGTCGGAACCTTCACGCGAGTTGAGGCAAACTGCATGGATTCGCCCATGGCCGCGGCCTGTTGCAGCATCTGGCGGCGCTCTTTGGTGTCCAGCACCATCGTTTCGTCAATGCGGGGAGCAGCGGTCTTGCGGCCGGTGTCCCACGGCACCGGGGCATCGCCGCTGGTATCGACCTTGATCTTGTGTTTGCCGATGTGAATATTGTCCCCGTCGTGCAAGGTGGCGCGCTCGACGCGGAGATCATTCACGAAGGTGCCGTTGAGGCTGTCGAGATCTTCGACGACCATGCGGCCGGCCTCGAAATAGACCTTGGCATGATGATTGGACACCGCCAGGTTATCGACGGGCAAATCGTTGTCCGGGGAGCGGCCGATGGTTACGGGCCGGTTGCCCACAGGCACCTCTTTTACGATTTTGTCTCCAAACATGAGGCTGAGCTTCGGCATCTCAATTTCCTCCAGCGCTGCCATTTCCGCCTAGATTTTTCCGCGCCCCACGGCGCAACCACAAGAACCATCCCTTGGAAACCTTGTCGAGCCGCACAACAATCACAGTAATGTTATCCAGGCCACCTCGTTCGTTGGCCAGCGCGATGAGCTTCTCCGCCGCGCGAGTCGGATTGGTCTCCGCCTGAAGGGTTCCGGCAATTTCGGGCTCCGTAACCATGCGCGTCAAGCCATCGCAGCAAAGAAGCAACACATCCCGGGGGAAGAGTATGTGCTCCTCGGCATCCACTTCAATTTCCGGCTGCGCCCCAAGGGCGCGGAGCAGCACGCTTTGCATCTCGCTTTCTTCGGCCTCGGCGGCAGTCAAAATGCCGCGCCGCACCTGTTCGGCAACGAGAGAATGATCGCGCGTGAGCTGAAGCAAGCTGCCGCTGCGGAGCAAATAGGCGCGGCTGTCGCCGACGTGTGCGATGCTGAGTTTCGTGCCGTCAATCCATGCTGCCGTCAGAGTGGCGCCCATGCCATGCCGTTCCGGATTCTCCTCGGCGGACTTGAAGATGTTTTCGTTCGCCAGATGGACGGCGGTGGAAAGGCGCTTTGTCTTGGTGCTCCAACCCGGCTGCATTTCGCCCAGAATAAGCGAGGCCGGATTGGCATCGGCGTCGAGGCAATGTTTCACGACCGTCTCGACGGCCAGGGCGCTCGCAACTTCACCGTGAGCCTCGCCGCCCATACCATCGGAAAGCACGAAGAGGTTCTGCGGCGCGACGATGCGGTAACAATCTTCGTTGTTTGTACGCACGCGACCCACGTCGGTCACGCCGCCACTTACGATTCGCACGCGAACTCCCATTGCCCTGTGAGACTACACCCCTGCCCACACGTATAGCCAGTGAACCCGCTCCCACGCTAACAGAGCCCCAAGCCTCACGAAAGGCTTTGAACCCTACTGATTACTCGCTTTTAGGCCACAGCCCAGAGGAGGAAGTGGCGCGCCTTCGCTGAATCATCGTGTCCAAGTGGGACTGCGTGTTCCTTTCCTCCGCGTGAAGTTCTCCACTACAATTCCACGCATGTCCTGGCACCGCCGCGCCTTCTTATTCTCCTTTCTCATCGCAAATATCTTTGCGCCGTGGGCTGATGGTCAGCAGTCTGCACCAGCGGCGTCTGGAGCGCGGATTTTGCTGCTGCCGCGGCGCATTGTTTCGGGGGAGCGCGCGACGCTGGCGGTGCTGGACATCAGCGGGCGGCTGACGCCCGGCGTCACGGTGAATTTTTCCAACGGAGACCGGCTCACGACCGACGAAACGGGGCGGGCTCTTTTCGCGGCGCCGCTGAATCCGGGCGTGATTTTCGCCTCGATCGCGGGGCGCCCGGGCCGCATGGCGACCACGGTTCTCTCCCCGAGCGAGGCTGATTCCGCTTCGATGGAGATTTCAAGCGCGCCACGCGTGGCTTCGTTGACCGATCGCTTCGAGCTCTTTGGCCGGGGCTTCTGCGGCGATGCGGACGCCAATCAAGTGACGATTGGAGGGCAGCAGGCGATCGTGCTCGCGTCTTCGCCGGCTTCGCTGGTGGTGCTGCCGCCCCCGGACCTGGAACCCGGCAGGGCGACCGCGGAAGTTGCCTGCGCGAAACGGGAGGCGCCGCCCTTTTCCCTCACCCTTGTTGGGCTCGAACTCGAAGCTGATTCGTCGCCACTGAAACCGGGAGAGCATCGCGCGCTGACCGTCCGTGTGCGCGGTACCACAACGAAGATTCCCCTGGAGGCTCGGAACCTTGCGCCAAATATCGCGGAACTTGCTGGGGGCAATCCGCTCCGGCTCTCCAGCACTGGAGGGACGGAGAATTTCGCGAGGTTTGATCTGGTCGGTCGAAAAAGCGGCAGTTTCCTCATTTCGATTCGACTGATGCCGTCGATGGGACACCCAACTGAATGACACTTGTGGCCTGGTGGAGCGCTTCGTTTGCGGAGGGCGATGTGCGTCCTAGTGCTTGTCAATCTTGGACCCGAAACCATCCTCCTGAGAAGAAGAACTAGGCGCCCTGCTTGGCGCTGGTTTCGGCGGGAAGGGCCGGCGGCGCTTCCGCGCTTTCCAAGGCGGCATTCGATTCACCGGCGCCAAGCAGACCGTCGAGCGTGTCCTTGGCTTTGTCCAGACGTTTTTCACTTTCGCTATAGCTTTGCTGGGCGTTTTTCAAGTGAGTTCCGACTTTTTCAAATACCTCAGTAAAGTTATCCAACTGTTTCTGCATTCCCGCGAGGCTTGCGTGCAGGCGCTCGGCGTTTTCTTCGATCTGCATGCCCTGCAAACCCATCAGAATGATTTGCAAATGAGCGTAGAGGGTGTTCGGAGAAACGGCAATGACGTTCCTGCTGCGGCAGTATTCGTCCAGGGGCTGCGCTTTGGCGTCGGCGGTCATCAGGAGTTCATAGTAGACGTTCTCGCTCGGCACGAACATCAAGGCAATTCCGAGAGTTCCTTCGTTGGGCAAAATATATTTCTTTGCAATCGAATCAGCATGGCCCTTCACGGCCGTAACGAAGGCTCGCCGCGCTTCATCCGCCTGCGTGGATGCTTGCGCCGCGCTTTGCTCGCTGATGCGGCGAAAGGCGTCGAGGGGGAATTTCGAGTCGATGGGCAATAATTTGTCGCGGAGAAAGATGACGGCATCCGCGGCTTCGCCGCTGGAAAAACGGTATTGCCTCTGGTAACGCTCCCTTGGCAGCGCATCCTCAAGAAGCCTCTCGAGGGCCACTTCACCGAGGGAGCCGCGAGATTTTGCGCCGCCGAGAATATTCTGAAGCGTTTGCGCGGTCTGCGACATTTGATGCCCCGCCTGCTGGACGGCGCCGAGCTGTTGCTGAATCTGCCCGAGTGTCTCGCGGGAGTTCTTGAGTTCGCTGGCCATGGCCGTTTGGGCCTGCGCGGCGATGGTGGCGGAGTCCGTGACGCCCCTTTGCAGCGCGCCGGTGACGCCCTCGAGGCTTTTCGTCACGTTTTGGGCGAGCTGCCCGAGTTGCTGGCCGAAATTCTGGGTCTGCCCCGCAAGCGTTTGCAGATCACGCTGCATCTGTTCCATCCGGGCGCGCGATTCTTCCTCTTTCCCGAGATTCCGTGCGGTCTGCAGAAAAAGCCACGCCGCCAATAAAACGACAACGACCACGATGCCGATCAGGACTGCACTCATTCGCTCTCCAATGCGCACACGGGAAACGGTCTTCTTACTTTACTCGCAATGAAGGCGTTCAGAAAACTGTTCCTAAAAAGGAAGAAGGCCCCCGGCCTGCCGGGAGCCTTCCTCGATCTGGAACCGGGAACTGAGGGTTGTTGGCTTGCTTTCTACCAGCTCACTTTCAGCGCCAACTGGAACTGGCGAGGATCCAACGCCGCCGTCGGCTGGCCTGCATTGCATCCCGCCGGGTCGGTCGGGTTGCAGAGCGGGCTCACATCGGCGACGTTGTTGCGGTTAAACAGGTTGAACATATCGGCGATAAGGTCCAGCTTCAGTTTCTCGCCGAGCGGAATGCGCCTGGCGACGCGCATGTCCCATTGGAAGAAGCCAGGACGAACAAAGGCGTTCCGGCCGAGATTGCCGTCGCAGCCCACGGGCGGTGTCAGAGCGACCGCTGGGGGAATGGACACGGGAGCCGGGGGGACCTGAACTGCAAAGGGTGCGCCGCTGTTGTCCACGCAGACATTCGGTAGAACAAAGGTCTTACCAGGGATGAATGGTGAAGAGACGCCGCCTGCGCCTACTGAAGGGCGGCCTCCCGCCGCTGAAAAATCGAATCGGAAGTCCGTGCCCGTCAGGACAGTGAACGGCCGACCCGAAGCTACTTCGACAATGGGGGAAACGGTGAAATTGGAGAATAGCATCCTGGCAAAGCCGTCGCCCGAGTGCGATTCCGGACTATGGAAAACGGCGCTCGTGACCCAACGGTGGCGCTGATCGAAGCTGGAGTTGGCGCGCTCGCGGTTGGGGAAACGGTTGTCTTGCGGTTCGAGCAAGGTCTGCAGGTCGGTGGAGTCATCAATGGCATGCGACCAGGTATAGCTCGACAAGAATTCGAAGTGGCTTGTGAAGCGCTTAGAGAAATTTGCTGTCAGTCCGTGATAAATGGAGTTCCCGGAAGACTCTTGCTGGTCCACGCTGGCCCAGGGCACCTGCACGCCCGGAAAGCCAGTGGGATAGCTTGCCAACGACGCCAAAGCGACCTCGTTGGGATACCCACCTGCGAGGCCTGCGAACGAGGGGTTGGGACCCGAGGGCTTGAAGAAATTGAAGAATGCCGCAGTGCCGATGAACTGGCCATTCAGAGGGGCGAATGGTCCGGGACAGTTCAGAAGAGCGCCAAGGGCGAGGGGCGCGATCACGTGGACCCCGCATGTGCTCGATGTTGCACCCATATCGGCGGCCGGGGCGACCACGCCAAAAGGATTATTGCCGGGGATGCCCGCGGCCAGAGCATTGCGAAGGTTCTGCGCCAAGAGTTTTGGATCTGTGGAATCAATGTTTCGCGGCCGGTTCAAGTGCACGCCGTGAGTATAGGAATAGCCGATGCTGAACTTGTAGTTGTGACTCAGTTGATGCTCAATCGTCAGGTTCCCTTGCTGGGCGTAGGCATATTGGAAATTCCTCGCTATGGGCAGCGTAAATGGCAGAAGGGCGACCGGGAAGCCGGTCTGGAGAAAGTTTTGGTTGTTGAAGAAGGGGCTGTTCTTGGGGTCGAAACGTTGCTGGTTGGGCAGGTACGTGATGCCTGGGATGCCTGTTGTGTTCAGGACGCCCTGAAAGATGGATGCGCCATTAGCAGCCGTCGGGTTGGTGGCCATGGGAGCCCGTGTCGGCGTACCACCGAAGATAAGGAGTTGTGAGGAAAGCGCTCCATCGGATGTCGTGGACAGGAAAGCAGAGGCAAATGACGGGTGGTCATAAAAAAGTCCGTAACCAGCGCGAATCGCCGTCTTGCCGTCGCCCATGGGATCCCAGGAGAGGGCAATCCTTGGAGCTACGTTATTGAAATCACGGGGATATCCCTCGGTCACATTGAAGGCTTTCTCTGCCGCAGCATTGAGAGCCGTCGCCGGCTTGAATTGCGCCGTCAACTCGAGGTCATAGCGCACGCCATAGTTCAAAGTGAGCCGTGGATTGATCTTCCAGCTATCCTGGATGAAAAAACCCATGAGAGGGTCATCGAACAGACGGTTGGAATTCCCGATGCCCTGGATGAAAGTGGTCGGCAGGCCCAAACCATAGGCCTGCACGCCGGTGAAACCCGGGACGGTGACGCCATTGAATGTACTGGGCAAAGACAAGTTCGAGGGCGTAAGCCCGCCAAAGTTCATCACGCCGCCGAAATTCAGTTCAAAGACTTGCGCTTTCTTGGAACGCAACTGGATGTAATTGATGTCCGCGCCCATTTTGAAAGTATGGTGTCCCTTGACCCAGGCGAGGTTGTCCGTCCACTCAAAGCGCCGTTCGATGCGGTCCTCTGTCGAGAAAGGCTCGCGGCCGAAGAAGGCAAAGCCGGCAATTTGAACGCCGAGGCCGCTGCCTCCCGGAAGCTGGGAGAAGCCGTAGTGCAAACCCCGGCGCGCAAACTGGAAACGGGCGGTGTTCACGAGCGATTGACTGAGAATGGTGTCGTGCTGCAAAACGCCTGAAACATCGCGGGTTTGTTGCAAGGAGGTCCGTGAACCCGCGTTCTGACCAAAATTCTGGTTCTGCGCGTTAACCTGAATTCCCGTGACCAGGGATGGCGACACGCTAACGCGAAGGAACGAGCTGTTGTTTGTATTCCAATGTTGATCCAGGCGAGCGGACCAGAGGCTGGTACCTTCCTTGATGGGGTAGTTTCCCCTCAGGGAATTCAGCTGAACGAAGGAACCCGGCAAGTTGACAAGGTTGGAGGCGGAGCAGGCAGTTGATGGGTTGAGGACTCCGCAGTCAATCGGAAGTGGAAAGCGCCCTCCGGGCGGCACTGCCACGCCTTCGCCGAACGCGACTAACCCGGGGTCCACGGCGGTCAAGGCCACACTCGATGCCGAACCGGCCAGCGCAAAAACATTCTGTGCCAACGAGACGCCCCCAGGAGCGCCGAGTACCGCCGGGTTGTTCACAAAATCGCGTTGAGCCGGCGTCATAAGCAAGGTGACGCCAGGGACCACCGGCGTCGTCGCCGGCACGAAGCCGAAATTATTCTCGCCAATGTTCGTGAATCCGGTCTCTTGCCGTCGCGTGGTCTCATACGACAAAAAGTAGAATGTCTTGTCCTTGACAAGCGGCCCGCCGAGAGTCGCTCCGGCCTGGACGCGAGTGTAGGCCTGCTTCACGGGATTCACCGCCCCGGTCACCGGATCCACTTCCACTGAAAACGGGTTCCGCGCCTGGAACGCCTTATTCCGCAGGAATCCAAAAACATTGCCATGGACGGCATTTGAGCCACTCTTGGTGACAATGTTGATGACTCCGCCCATCGCTCGGCCATATTCAGCGTTGTAGTTACTGAGGATCAGCTGGAATTCCTGCACTGCTTCCTGCGAGACGGTGGCTCGAATGCCGTTCACGGAGTTATCCACGGCGTCGGCTCCGTCCACGGAGACCATGTTCGATCGGGCACGTTGGCCGCCGACATTGAGTCCGCTCGTCGGCGCCGCACCGATCGAAGGAGCGGCATCGCGATGGGTCTGAGAATTTGTCAGTGTGAAGTTGATATAGTTTCGTCCATTAATCGGGAGATTATCGATGCGCTGTTCGTCTACCGTCTGCGAGACGTCGGTTTTCTGTGTCTCGACCAGTGCGGTTGTATCGCTGATGACAATGGACTGGGTTTGCGTACGCAGTTGGAGGTGTGCGTCGTAGCCAGCGGGGGCGCCAACCGTCAGCACCAAGTCGGAGATTTCCAGGGTAGCAAAGCCTGGTCCGGCATCTACCGACAGTTTGTAGCGCCCCGGTGGAAGCTGTACAAAGCTGTAACGGCCGGAATCATCGGTTGTTGTCGTTCGCGAAGCTTCAGTGGAGAGTGATATGACCGTGACCTTTGCGCCCTTCACCACGCCGGCGGTCGGATCCGTGACGGTACCGGAAAGATCCGCCGTGTTCACTTGCGACAGCGCAATCGTGGCACAGCCAAGCATCAACAAGCACAGCATCATTATTGAAACTATGGACCGCCAAGCCGTCAATTGATGGTGTGACCGCGAATCGGTCGAAACACACACAACCTGCCTCCGATGCATGAGTCCTCCTAATGTGGCACCAGTTGATCTTCCGCTACGCCTGCGGTGGCGGGTCTTCCAGCCGCTCGACAGCCTACGCAATTGAATACACGGCTTTTACTTCAATGTAGCGGTGTATTCAACAGAAAACTTCCAAGCCGTTCCCTGACAGTCAAAAACCTCTTGGTGACTGTGACCGAAGCCCTGCAAGAAATACCCAAAATCCAGCGAGACCGTCCAAAGCCATCGCAGAATCGCTCACTTTCGGGAGATCCACAAGAGACAAGGTGCGAAATGGGGGCAGAAAGGAGGAATGTCGCTCTTTGTCGTCATGCGAGGAGTGATGGGCGATTCAGGAAATTGGGCGAGCTTCCAGGTGACGGAAACTGGCAGGTCCTTTGGAAACGGATCCAACTAAAGTTGCAGGTGGCGTTGGACGAGCTTGCGGAGCTTCTCGCGGTCTTCGTCGTGCATGTAGACGAATTCGACCCCGTTGCCGTCGGGGCCGATATTGCGAACGACGGCGGTGAAATTGATCCTGCGGAGACCGGAGCGAACCTCGAGCTTGATGGAATCGCCGACAGTCAGTTTCCTTGGCGATTCCAAATATGCGCCGCCCAGACTGATGGTCCTGACGCGAGCGAGACCTGCCGATGCGCCCTCGATTTGCGCGCGAAGGGGAGATTCGAGCGGAACTCGCACATAGCGGCGCGGGATGACGTAATTAGAACTCGACTGTGCCGGCGCGCCAAATGCTGCCTGCGCTTGTTTGAACGAAGGACGATTTTCAATCAGAGCCAGAGCATCTGCTGCAGCGGCGCGTAAGCCGGAGGGTTCCGCATAGGTGAGGCCCTCGCGGCTCTCCGCCAAAGTGCGAAGAAGTTCCGCGGCCTCCCCCGCATGCATGCGGCCGAGCGCTTCGATGGCTTTGATGCGGACAAACTGGTCGCGCAAGACCTCATGTTCCCCTGCCGCGATTTCCATCAGCAGCGGCACGGCCGTGGATTCCTGCACCAAGCCGATCTGGTCAATCATCATGGGAACGACCATGGAGTGCGCGTCGGCGAGAACCGCGGAGAAGACGAAAGCTGCGCTCTTCGCCGATGCAGCATTGGCTGGCCGCGCGAGCTCGCTGACCGCCAAATCCTGAAGGTTCCATTCCCAACTGGCCATGGCGCGAGCGAGGCCGCGCAAGAGGCGCTCCGGATCCGCAGCGGCCAGAAGCTTGATGGCCGCGGTGACGCGCTGGCGGCGGGCTTCGTAGAGGCGCGTTTCGAGAAGATTCAAGACAGGCACGCCGATGGCCCGCAGGAGGCGCGCCATCGCCGCCACCATCTCGGCGCCGCGCGGCTCGGTCAGGAGCAAAGTCAGGCGGTCGAGCAACCGTTCCGGATCGCGCTGCAGGAGCCGGGGAAGGACCGGATCCAAAGGCCGATTGGCCAGAGCCGCGTCCACGAGCAAGAGCCAGCGATCCTGTGCCACGAGGCGTTTTGCCAGCGCCGCCACGTGATCGTGCTCCTTGTCTTGAGGAACGCGCTCGAGCCCGCTCAGGATCGTTTCGAAACCAGAATAGTCGGCGCGGTTCACGGCAATGTGGCCGAGCGATTCGACAAAGGCAGCGAGCAGAGCCGCGGTTTCCGGCGCCGGCTCCGTGTCCAGAGCTTTCATGGCGCCACGGCTCAGATCTTCCGGCAACTGATTGGGCCAGAGGGATTCGATGATGGAGGACAACTCGTTGAGGCCGGCGGCAACGGAGCGCCTGGCCGAAGGGTCCGTGTGTTCGAGACGCCGCGCATAATTCAGAACGATGTTGCGCGCTTCGCGGCGCGGAGCATCGGCGCCGGCATCGGCAAGTTGCCCCAGGGTCTGGCGCAGTGCGGCGACCGGAACGCACCAGACATCCGGCCCGCGCAGGACTGCCGATTTTTCGCGAGGCGGAAGCTCTAGCCAGAACCGATCGACCATCTGTTCGCGATGCGTGTCCGCCGCCCAAGTGACCGCAAGCGAGGAAAGATGCTGGGAAGAGTGCGGACCGGGGTACGCACCGGCCTCCACAATGACATCGCCCATGCGATGGAATGTCGGCCTCACGGAGGAAGGAGTAAGCGACCCGCTGGAGAATTCCGCGCTGAGGAATTCAAAAATAATATTTTCCGAAAGGCGCTGCAAATACGGCTGCGGGCGCTCGCCCTCGCGCGGCCCGTACTGGGAGACGGAACTGAGCAGCATGCGGACGCTGTCGCGGCTGGCCTCTTCCATTGCGCCGTGGATGGCGCGCGCTGCTTCTTCCGGGGAAAGGCCACGGGCGCTTTCGAGGGGCGGTGTGAGCCGCGCCAACAGGCGCAGGCACGCCACCAGGTCGTCGAAGTGCGGCGCTTGAATGGGCGCTTCGGCGGTCTCGCGCGGAGAGTGGCCGCCGTAGGCAACCAGCGCGGCGATGAGACTCGCCAGCACGGTGTCCACCCGCCGCTCCGTTTGCGTATTGACGGAAATGCCTTCCACGCGGTGCTCCAGAAGCCGCGCCGGCCACCAGCTATTGCCCTCATCCTCGGCCGGCTCTTCCGATCTTAACAACGATGCTTTCATGAGTCGCGCGAGCGTGTCTAGTTCGCCTACATGAAATTTCTTCGAGAAGGCCAGGTTGCGAATTCCCGCACGCTGCAAGTCTATCGCAAGCGCCTGCATCTCTCCCCGCGTGTCCGGGAGGTGGGCGTCACTGATCCTGGGCGCCACTAACCCGCCCCGTTCGACTCGGATTTCCAGTCCGCCGAGAGTTTCAGCAGCATTGCGCAGGGAATCGTAAGCACCGTCCAGGCTGTCGAGCCGGGATGGGTGGTTCTTTTCGTAGAGGCGCTCCGAACGGACCAGCAGATGGAGGTTTCGGAGCGCACGCTGGACATCGAGAGCCTTCTGATCCGGTGAGACTGCCTGGTCGCGAGGGGTTGCGTTCACGATTAGGTGGGGCGCGGGACGCGACGGCGAATCAGCGCTCCTTTGCCGCGAAGCGCCGCGCTTTTCTTGCTGGACCTGTAATGTGGCCCGACGGACCAAAGGCATCTCCGCTTGCTGCGTGAGAGTTTGTTCGCGCCGCATCAAGCGGCGAAGGGAGCCTGCGCCAGGTCTCGAAACACTATCTCATGTGGGCAGGCAGTCCCTGTCTATAATGCAAGCACGCCTCCCACCTGAATCTAGAGTAGCTAAGTCATTTGTTCTTAATGGATAAGGTGGACGGCTCTAGAACTAGAGACGGGTTCGTGTAACAAAATGTTACGTTTCCGGTAGGACTTAAGGATGTTCCTGGGAGCCCCAAACCAAGGCGGAATTGCCTCGTCCCGCCCCTTTCGGGGTTATTTTGGGCGGAGCGATTCGTTGATCGTAACTGTGCCACCTTCGCTCACTTGCACGGTCCTCTTCGCTTGCTGGTAACCGTTCAACCGGAGCGTCACGTTGTGAAGACCCGCCGGCACTTGCACGCGAGCGGGCGTGAACTGCCCGGTCGACGTCCCATCCACAAGAATCTCCGCGCCCTTCGGATCGGTGTTTACCTGAGCCCAAGCGACGCGAGTCGCGGATTTTTCATTGAGCGTGGCGTTGAGTTGCGTCTGGATGTTGTCTTTGATCTGAATGTTACCGGCGTAGGCCTCATAACCTGGCAGCCGCAAGACCAGGTTGTACTGCCCGGGAGCAAGCGGCAGGGTCACTGGAGTTTGCCCTGATTGTTTTGCGCCATTGATGAAGACATCGGCCCCCGGGGGCTGACTGCTGATGTAGATGCCTTTGGCGAGGGATTCGAGTTTGATCTTCTGATCCTGGACGCCGCCATTCTTCACTTGCAGTGCCGTCTGGACGGATTGATAGCCCCCCTTTTGCACTTCGAGGCTGTATTGCGCGGGGGCTAGATTGTTGAAGCTGCAGGGCGTATCGCACTTGCTCAGAACGCGACCCGCCGGGCCGTGGAGAACAGCAGTGGCACCGAGCACGTCGGTAACGACGTGGATGGCCCCGCGGCCTGCCCCAGGAACGGGGTGTCCGCCCTCTTCAGGATTGCCCGCAGCGGCCAAAGGCGTGTCGTCGTACTCGATGTGATCAATCACGCGGACATCCGAGGGAGCGTTCCGCAAGAATTTCAAGAGTTCGCCATGTTCCGCCGGGCGGAGCTTTCCCGCAAGCGTCAGAGTGTTGCCAGTGGCCTGAACTTTCGCGCGGCCGTTTAATCCTCTTTCGGCCATCGCTTCTTCGACGCGGCCTTTGTATTCCGCCACTTTTGGGCTAAGGGAAATTTCTGTTTTCCTGGGAGCGGCTTTTTCGGGAACCGTTTCCGTTGGTTTCGAATCAACCGACTTTGCCTCCACGCCTGCCGGCGCCGATGCAGCCCCCGCGTCCTTAGATTGCGGGGACGCCTCGGTTCCAGCCGGATCTGCCCCCGAATTGTCCGCAGTGGTCTCCGAAGCCGCCGGGTCCGAAGCTGGGAGGTGTTCGCACCGTACACAATGACACCCAAGAGCAGCAACGCCACGAAGATCGTTCCCACGACGCTCTTCTTTTTCGTTGGTTCCTGAACCGGTTTGATCGACCCGGTTCGCCGCACCAGGGGAGTTTGTCCGGGAGCGGATGCGCGCGAGCTGAGGGAGCGCGCCGTTGCCACAACGGTTTGCTCGTCGCCAGTGAGGCCGCGGCCGCCCGCATTTCCGGAGACCACGGTCGCAACCGGTGAACTTCCGCCCATGACCATCGTCGATTGCGGATTCCCTGCGCCGGTTCCGAGGGAGCGATAATTCCGCAAGTCTTCCAGCATCTCGCGGCAGCTCTGGTACCTCTGGTCGGGTTCTTTCTCCAGCGCCCTCATCACCACCGCGCTGATCCCGGAATGAATCGAGGGGTCGATCTGGCGGGGCGGGACCGGATCTTCGTTGACGATTTTGTAGATCACCGTGGTGATGTTCTGCCCGGGGAAGGGCTTTTCGCCGGTGACCATTTCATAGAGCATGACGCCCAGGGAGAAAATGTCGCTGCGGCCGTCGACGGCGCGGCCCTTCACCTGTTCCGGCGACATGTAGCTCGGCGTCCCCATGACATGCGCCGTTTGCTGAACGGTGCCGAACTGAAGAATCTTTGCGGTGCCGAAGTCGGTGACCTTAACGGTATCGTCGGCGGTAAGCATGAGGTTCGCCGGTTTGATGTCGCGGTGAACGACGTTGCGCTCGTGCGCGAATTGCAGCGCACCGCAGGTTTGCTCCATGATGCGCAGCGTGCGCGGAAGAGGAAATGCCTGGCCGCCATCAAGCAGCGCCTGCAAACTCTTTCCTTCGACCAGCTCCATGGTGATGTAGTACAGGCCGTCTTCTTCGCCCGCGTCAAAAACCACCACGATGTTCGGATGGGTGAGCAGGCCAGCGGCGCGCGCTTCGGTTTGGAAGCGCGTGAGAAGCTCCGGGCGTGAAAGTCCTGTGCCTTCTTCGCTGAGCCGGATGGCCTTGACCGCTACGGCGCGGCCGATGACTGGGTCCACGGCTTTATAAACAACACCCATAGCGCCGCGGCCCAGCTCACCAACGATTTCGTATCTTCCGGCTTTTGTTACTGTTGGCATCGTTCAATCGATCCGTCGCCGATGGTCGAATCCCGCTCTTAGACCGGCGGACATACATCCGCCGACACCCGGGCGCCCTATCCTGCACAGTACCCAGCGAAATTTCTTTCGGTCAACGCTACTGAAGTACCACAGGCGCCTAAAAGGCACCTGCGGCGCAACACGGTGTCCAGGAGGTGTCCAATGTTGAAGAAGTACGGCAAATTCTACGCCGACTGGCGCGGGTAAGAAAACGCCATCCGCGGCTAAGGGTTACGAACGGAATCGCGCGGCGACATGGTGCGTTCGGGGCTGGGCACGTTGGTTTCGCGGATGGGGCGATCGACCTCGCCAGGCCGCGCCGGAGCTTCGAGCCCATCGGTGAGCAGATAGCCTTGGAGCGCGAGACCGTTGGTCCATACGCCTTCCAGCGCGGCGATGTATTCGATCTGCAGTTCGAAAAGTTTGCGTTGCGCGTCCAGCACGCGCGGATAAGCCGCCAGCATCTGGCCGTAGCGATCCACCATCAGGCCGTAAGCTTTTTTTGCGCGGGGAAGCATTTCGTCGCGATACTCCACGGCCATCAGGCGCGCGTTCGCGTACTGATCGACAACCGAGGCGGCCCGCTCGCGGAGCGTGAGTGCGATGCGCTTCTTCTCCTGGCCGGCGCGGTCGATGTCGGCTCTCGCCGCAGCTACATTCCCCTGGTTGCGGTTGAAAATTGGGACTTGCACGGCGATTTCTGCGATGCCTTCCCAGCCTTTGGCGAA
>QHYF01000148.1 GCA_003224075.1 Acidobacteriota bacterium | reverse complement strand
TCAGAAAGCGTCAAACCGCAGAATTCTGCCCAAGCATGGGCACCTTGCTCTCGTTTTGCGATGCCCGTTCTTCTAACCCTCAGGCCTCTACACCCGTACGCCTGCTTCCTAGCGCGCCCCGGTCGATTCTAGGGACCACACCGGGGATTACTTGTCCACGTGGATGCGCTCGGCGGGCACTTCGACTTCGCTTACGCCACGGAAGGAGAAGAGCAATTTCACAAGGTACTTGGGCGGCTGCTCCGAGGTTTGTTTCACGATGTGGCCCACAGCGTCGGTGACCGCCGCTTGAAACATGACACCTTCGGCTTGGAGGCCGGCCAGATTCACCCGCACGAGTTGCCCCGGCTGCAGCATCGCTGCTCCTTGTTGACCCCGGCCCGGTCGAGGTCACGCTCGAAACGATCCTCGCGCCAAGAAAAGTGAATTGCAAGCCTTTCCCGGTGCGATGACGGCAGAGCGGCGAGTCGTTTCTAGGCGTGACGGCGACATAGCGATGGTCAACTTGCTACCCCATGAGAATGCGAAGCGGCGGAAAAGAGGCAAATGAGGTGTGGGAGAGCGCGACGTTTATGCCGGAGCCAAAACTCCGACCCCCAAAGTAGTCCCATGCATTCAAGCCTTGGGCTACATGAGATTGGCCTTCACACCGCGTCCCGTGGGAGAATTCGATTGCCAACATGAACCGGCCACGAAATTTTCGCGTCTACTTTTTGCTTGCCGTGCTGCTGATCACAGGCTTGGTTGTGCTTCTGCGCGAGCATCGGCCGTCGTTTCTTCGCCCGGGCCTGCGTCTCTACGCTTATGTTACCACGGCAGATGGCAACGTCACGGTTGTCGATCTCGTGAAGCTCAAAGCTTTCTCCCGGCTGTACGTTGGGCCTGGCCCTTCCGGAATGCGCGAACATCCCACGCGCGCAGAGATTCTCGGGGTGAGCAGCGGCGGCGGCTACATTTGGGTTCTCAATACCCGCGCCAACCAAATCACCTCGCGCATTCCCGTAGGCCCGCTGCCCTACGCCATCGATTTTTCACTGAATGGCAATCGCATCTTCACCACCACTTCCGGGAACGACACGCTTCTTGCGATTGACGCTCAAACGCACACCATCCTCGCGCGCGCCGTAACCGGACATCAACCCATCCTTGTACGCGTCACGCCCGATGGGAAATCCATCTTGGTCGTGAATCGCGGCGACGGGTCGCTCGGGATCCACGACGCCGCAACGCTTGCTCTGCGCACAAGCGTCTCCGTCGTTTCGCAGCCGGAAGACGCCGCTGTCTTGCCGGACAGTTCCGCGGCCTTCGTGCTCAGCCGCTCCGAACACCGCATCTCTGTCGTGGACCTGCGCCGCGGCGTTCTGGCTGCCAATCTCGAGCTTGCCGGAAAGCCCACGGACATGCTCCTCAAGCCGGACGGTGGCGAACTCTACGTGATTTCTCCCGAAGCCCATGGACTTCAGGCCATCAATACCTGGACGCATGAGGTAGGCATCCGACCCCACTAGCGGCGTCCTCAGCACCGATGCCAGCTTGCTTTATGTTTCGGACACCGCCGCGGACCGCGTCACACCCGTGGACATCGTTAATCGACGCATTATCCGTAATCCAGGAAAACCGATCCCCCCCGTTCCCGTGGGCGATGCTCCTTCGGCATTGTGTTTCGATCCCAACGAGACTTTGCTGCTGGTCGTGAGCCAGGGCTCCGGCGACCTGGCCGTTATCCGCGTGCGCACAAATTTTCTGGTGACCATGATCCCAGTCGGCGATCATCCCTTGGATCTCGCGGTCAAACTGTTTTAAGGAATGCAGTCAGCCAGAATGAAGGTGCCACAAGAGAAAAAGGAAGCACTTCAAGTAAAACTTTAACTATGCCAAAACGTGTTAGGAAGGACTGGATGGGCGACCTCAAGAAAAACTTTAACTCAGGGTTTTGCTTGGAAGCGAGGTGATTCTACTTCAGCGGCCAGGAAGAGGTTTCTTCACCGAGGTCCACGTCCAGAAACCCTTCCGCTGGCAGAACATCGACAGGCAGCCCCCCATGCCACAACGCAACTCCCAGTTTCAGCTTGGTCTGCCCTTCGACGTTGATTTGGTCCTTCTCGATGGCTACTTCCAAAACCCGCTCGAACGCCACTTCTGCGACGGACTTCGGGTTCAGGAGACAGAGGCGATCTTTTTCGACCGCGAACTCCTTGAGGTGCCCGCGCTCGAGGTTCACCACGATGGTCACTTCATCCGCGCCGCCGATGGTGATGCGGAACTCTGGATCCTCGAGCTCCCCGAGGGCCTCTGGAAACGGATCGATCCGCACGCAGAAGCGCCCTTCTTCGAAGCCGTAGCGCAGCTCATGGAGATAGAACACGCGCCCGTGCATCGAGCCGCCGCGCCGCTCGGGTGAATACAATCCGGCGCCCAGCCATTCGAAATACGACGTGTCACGGCCGTCGACTTTGACCTTCAGCACACCGGCGGGAGCGAGCTTCAGCGCGTGCTCGGGCCGGCGCTTGATGGGCTTGGCCAATTCCTCCGGCGCCACCTGCCCCAGCGCCAGGTAGATTCCCGTCAGATGTTTTCGATAAAGCGCATCGAATTCCGCGTCGTTCGCGGTGCTGTGCTCCGGGCCGAACCACCAGCACCAGTCGCTGCCCTCCGCAGCCAGCAGCGATTCGAACGCTTCCCTGAGGGCGGTCTCGGTCGGTGCGTCCGGCCTTCCCTTTTCACGGGCTTCGGCGCCGCGTGCGTAGGCCTCGCGCGCGTCCCACAACAATTCCCATGCGGCGAGGTCTTCGCTGTGCCCGATCCACACGTCGAAATTTGCATTGATCCACGAGGCCGGGAAAATCCCCGTCGTGGCGGGAATATCGCCTGCGGCGGCAATCGCTTCGCTGGCGGTGAGCGCGCGGAAATCCTGGTCGTTCTGGATGCGGCGATAAAATTCGCGCAGGAACTCACGGCCGTTCCCCGGGTAATATTCCCAAGCGTTTTCTCCATCGAGAAAAAGAGAAATGGTAAGCGGCTGATTGCCCTGAACGCTTTCTCCAAGATGGCGCATCCGAAGGTGCAGATCCGCAGCGGCGCCCTTTGCGTCCATGCGGCTGTAGACGAACCCGATCAGGTCGGACAGGTGATGATCGCGGAACAAGCCAGTGATGCCGTTTCCGCCCAATTGCAAGCGCCAGGGTTTGTAAAGGCGGTCCGCGTTTGCGGGCAGGCCATTCGAATCGCGAAAAAATCCCACGTTCAAGGTCCGCCCAAGTACTCCTTCATCCGTTCCGAACCACTGGAAACCTTCTTCGGCTGCGAGAGTCAGCGCCTGATCCGAAACCGAGCCTTCAGAAGGCCAGAGGCCCGCAGGTTGCGATTCGAACACTCTTTCATGGTAGCGGCGCGCCCGCCGCAACTGTTCGCGAGCGTCTTCCGGGCGGCGATACGCGCGCCGCGGCAGAGGCGTCGAGGGATTCGCGACGCGCGCGATATCGGAATCACAGACGAGAGGAAGAATGGGGTGATAGAGCGGGGTGGTACTGATTTCAATCTGCGCGCGCCTGGCGGCGTCGCGATACGCCGGCAAGACCATTCGAATCAATTCAATCTGTTTTCCTTTCAGCGCGGACTTATCGCTTTCGGAATAGTCCTTCCCTTTCGAAGCAAGACGACTGACGACGTCGTCCTTCTCGAGCCATGACTCATCCATCCAGGCCAGTTGCGAGAGGAGCTGCAAATCACGCCAGTCGCGCAGTGTGAAGGTGACCTGCGCCTGGGCGCCGCCGGCGGGACGCGACCACTCGTGCAGCTCCACGAGCCTCGGCCATCGCGACATCAGCCGCTCCTGATTCAACTGAAACGCGCGCGCAATGATTTCCGCTTTGTCCTCGCGCGTCAGTTCCTCGGCGTTCTTGAACGCCAGAGAAAACCAGGGCTCGTTGAAATTGCCGCTGGCGTATTCCTCCAGCTGCATGCCCAGGGAAGGCACGATGTTAAAGGTGGCATGAAAATCGGGAAACTCGCGGAGCATTTCCACCATGCCCCAGTAATCCTTCAGCGCATGCAGGCGCGTCCAGGGGAGGACATAGCGCCCGCTCTCCGGATCGCGGTACTGCGGCTGATGCATGTGCCACAACAAAACCAGATGAGCGCGCTTCATCGCGTGCGTCTCTCCCGTGAGAATCGCGCGACCGTGTTACACTCACCGTTCGCGCCATGCGCATCCTGGACCGCTACATCGTCCGCGAAGTTTTTCGTCACGGCTTCCTCGGACTCGTTGTCTTCACCTTGGTCTTCTTCGTCCCGCAACTCGTTCGCCTGATGGAACTCTTCGTGCGTCATGCGGGCACGGGCGGCCAGATTTTCCGGCTCTTTCTGTGCATCTTGCCCGGGGTATTCGCCTTTACCGTGCCGATGGCCTCTCTAATCGGCGTGCTGCTGGGCCTCGGCCGAATGTCCGCCGACAGTGAGATTATCGCACTCACTGCGTTGGGAATCGGCCGCCGCCGCATTCTTCTTCCGGTGGGCGTTCTCGCGCTCGGCGGAGCCCTGGTGACCCTGGCGATGACCTCATGGCTCGGTCCGCTGGCCGTCCACACCTTCCGCACCATCGAGGCCAACCTGTTGGCATCACAGATTTCGTTTCAAGTGCAACCGCGAGTCTTCGATGAGCGCTTCCCGCGCCTGGTGCTCTACGTCAACGACCTTTCAGCTAGCGGCACCCAGTGGCACGGCGTCTTTCTCGCGGAAACCGGTGGAGAGAGCGGCTCACGCCTCACACTGGCGGAAAACGCGATTGTAATTGCCGAACCGAAACAGGGCAAGCTGGAGCTGCATCTTCAGGGTGGCACCACTCACGAATTCTCACGCGCAGATCCGGACCACTATTCGGTCACCGCTTTTGGGCAGAGCGATTGGCCTATCGAGTTCAGCGGGCTCGTACCAACACAGGCCCGGCAAGCCAGCAATCCCGAACGCTCTCTTCACCAGCTTATTTCCGAGAACGGGCCGGGGTGGCGCGAGGCGCGGGTCGAACTTCATCGCCGGTTTGCATTCCCGATGGCGTGTCTCGTTTTTGCCCTGGTGGCGGTGCCGCTGGGAGCCAGGCCGCGGCGCGGCGGCCGCGCTGGTGGTTCGTTGCTTGCCGTGCTTCTCATTGCTTCCTACTATCTGCTCTTGGTCATGGGTGCGGGACTCGCACGCCAGGGGACGCTGTCGCCAGCGAAAGGAATCTGGATGGCGAACGGTGTTCTGGCGGTTCTGGGACTTGCGCTGTTGCCCCGCATGGAACAGTTCCGCGGCGAGAGCCGCTGGCTGCGTCCCCTCGGCTATTTCAGGACCTGGGTTCGCCTGTTGCGCCGTCGCCAGGCGCAGGCCCGCGCCCGGGCCGCGGCGATCCGCGCTGCCAATGGCGAGCGTGGCCCGCAAGAGCTTGTCGTGCGCCCTAGCGGGAGTTTTCCTCGTCTGATGGACATCTACATTCTGCGCCGTTTTTTTTATTATTTCGCGCTGCTGATGGCAGTTTTTGTATTCCTGTTTGAAGCGTTCACGTTTTTCGAGCTCTTGGACGACATCGCGCGCCACCGCGTTCCCTTTCTCATCGTGGTGGATTACTTTGGCTACCTGACTCCCTATCTCCTCTACAATCTCGCGCCGCTGGGAGCGCTGGTGGCCGTGCTCGTGACGCTTGGCGTAATGAGCAAAAACAATGAAATCGTGGCCATCAAAGCCAGCGGCACGAGCCTCTATCGTCTCGCCGTGTCGCTCATCGTCGCGGGACTCGTGCTGGCCGCGACCATGTTCGTCCTCGACAACACCTACCTGCCGTACGCGAATCAGCGCCAGGACGCGCTCCATAACATCATCAAAGGCCGTCCACCGCAAACCTACACGCAACCGCAACGCTGGATCTTCGGAGAAAGCTCCAAGATTTACAATTACGACCTGTTCGACCCCGCGCAAAAGCTTTTTGGCGGATTGAGTGTAGTCGAAGTCGATCCGGCTACCTTCCAGGTTCGCCGGCGTGTATTTGCCTCGCGCGCCCGCTGGTCCGATGCGCAGAAGACGTGGATGCTGGAAGGAGGCTGGGTGCGCGACTTCAGCGACGGCGCGATCGTCAACTACACCCGCTTCACCGGAATGGCTCTGCCTGAACTCACCGAGCCGCCCAGTTATTTCAATCGTGAGGTGTTAGCGGCCTTTCAGTTGAGTTGGCGAGAATTGGGCGCTTATATCGATGGCTTGCACCGCGCGGGCTTCGACGTTGCGACACTGACTGTGCAGTGGCATAAGAAGATTGCCTACCCGCTGATCTCTCCGGTGAGCATGCTGCTGGCGATTCCTTTTGCTTTTCTGGTGGGAACACGCGGAGCCACGGGCGGAGTGGCCCTTGGAGTTGGAATCGGCGTGGCCTATTGGTGGATGGCGGATCTCCTGAAGGCCATGGGCGACGTGGGACAACTCCCGCCGCTCCTGGCGGCGTGGTCGCCGGACATTGTTTTCTTTTTTCTGGGGCTGTACTTTTTCTTTAAGATGCCAACGTAGAGAAAAGAAGCTGGAGATGCGGAAATGGCTGCGCGCCGACGACTTCAAGCATTACTTTAAGTTGATTCGAAGCGTCTTTTCCGCCTATTTGCCCTTCTTTTTCTTCGCAGCCTTTTCTTCAACTACTACTTGAGCTGCGGCCAAACGTGAGATCGGAACGCGGAACGGAGAAGCGCTGACGTAGTCCATGCCTGCGGCGTCGCAGAACTTCACGCTGTCGGCGTCACCGCCGTGCTCGCCGCAGATGCCGATTTTGAGTTTGCTGCGGGTTTTTCTTCCCTGCTCGATGCCCCATCGCATCAACATCCCCACGCCCTTGATATCGAGCGACTGGAAAGGATCGGCGCTGAATACGCCGGCCTTTTTCTCGTCCACGTAGTCCGGCAGGAAGCGGCCAGCGTCATCGCGGGAGAGCCCCATAGTGGTCTGCGTGAGGTCGTTGGTGCCGAAAGAGAAAAACTCCGCCACTTCGGCAATCTCCCCGGCAAGCAACGCGGCTCGCGGCAATTCGATCATGGTGCCGACGAGATACTGGAGTTTTACTCTGGACTTCTTGATCAGGTCATCGGCAACGCGGCGAGTGGCCTGGCCGCCTCGATGATGGCGCGCACCTGCATCTCAAGGATTTCGGGATAAGTGATAGAGAGGCGGCAGCCGCGAT
>QHYF01000147.1 GCA_003224075.1 Acidobacteriota bacterium | reverse complement strand
GGCCGCCTGTTGGTGAAGCGCAATCCCGAGCTTGTTCAGATAAACCGGATTCTGGGGATTTTGATCCGTCAGCCGCTTGTAGACCTGCGCGGCCTCCCGATAGTCCTTGCGCGCCATGTACAGATCCGCGAGCTGCTCCTGGGTAAGCTCCGGCTTCACAACGATCACGGAACTGTCCACGGGCGTCTGCGGTTGTGATTGCGCCACGCGCGGCGCAACCGGTTTCTCGGGGCCTTCTACAAGCGATTGTCCTGCGCAGGGGATTGAAAGAGTCAGAAGGAGAACGCTTACCGGAAACGCCACCGGAATCCTGCTCATGGTGAGTCTCCCTTCTCCGGCTTCGGCTTAGCCGTGTCGGGT
>QHYF01000146.1 GCA_003224075.1 Acidobacteriota bacterium | reverse complement strand
TGTAAAGGATTCTTTTTCTTTTCGCCGGTTTGTGCCGAAGGATCGGCTGGGACTTGGCCCTGACCCGTGGCACCAGGCGGTCGATTCGGATCATAGACCCCGATCGGCTGCCCGTTGGCATCGGTTTGCGGTGTCTTGGGCTGCCCCCCGCCAAAGATGTGGGAGAGAACAGACCCCGTGGATGTAAGCAGGTTGTGGCCTCCGTGGACCTCGCAGTATTGCGTCGGTGCCGAGCCCGCGACGTAAACCTCCTCGCGGGTGGTAGGGCAGTTAGGCGTTGCCAGCTGCAACGTATCCGGGTCGATAAGCACGGACTGCACCCCATCGGGCATCGTGAAATCTTTCACGTCCCGGTACTGCGAGAGTGCCGTGGCGCGCGTCATGAAGTCGGCCCAGATCGGTGCCGCCACCGCGCCGCCAGGCAACCCCAAGTCGCGATTATCATCGAATCCGATCCAGATCACGCAAAGCAGATTCGAAGTAAAACCTGCGAACCATCCGTCGCGGGACGTACCAGTCTTTCCGGCGGCGGGGAGCGTGAATCCTCGTGCCCGCACGCCCGCGCCCGTGCCCCGATTCAGCACGTCCTTCAGCAGGCTGTTGACGAGGAATGCGACTCGTGGATCCAGCGCCATGTGCGTCTGCGGCGTGAATTTTTCCAGTGGCTCCCCGTCTACGTTGACGACGCTGCGGATAAACTGCGGCTCGGCACGCGTCCCGAGAGTCGCAAACGCCGTGTATCCCGCTGCAACGTCGATCGGGGTCATTTCGTATGCACCAAGAGCGACTGCCGGCGTCGGTTGAATGTTCGTGCCCAGCCCCATTTGCCGGGCAACTTGCACCACTCGGCCGTAGCCGATCAGTTCCGCGACTTTGACGGTCGCGACGTTCAGCGAATTCGTCAGAGCATCCCGCACCGTGACGCGGCCCATGAATTTTTCCCCGTAGTTGTTCGGAGTGTATTCTTTGCCATCGAATTCGAACGTTGTGGGCTCGTCATCGATGGTCGTAGCAGGCGTGATGATAGGCTGCACCCCGTCGACGGCATTGTCCAAGGCCGCGGCATAAACGAAAGGTTTGAAAACAGACCCAGGCTGGCGATGCGCCAGAGCGTGATTGAGCTGGCTCAGCCCATAATCCCGCCCGCCAATCACCGCCTTGATCTCGCCGTCGCGCGGATCCAGCGCTACCAGCACAACCTGGGCCTGCGGGACCGAGTCACTGCTTCCCTTCTTGGCCAACTCTCGCTGCCACTTGGCGTACTTCTTCGCCAGCAGCGTATCCACGTTCTTCATCCCCGCGTCGACCGCGGCGGCTGCAGCGCGCTGCAACGCGGGGTCAAGCGTGGTGTAAACGCGAAAATTCTGGCTGAGCAGCTCGTTCGCGGAGTACTTGTCAAGGAGATGATCTTTCACCATGTCCACGAAATACGGCGCTTCGGTTCCCGAAACAGACGTTCGCACAATCTTCAGCGGCGCGCGCTTCACTTCCTGGAGCTGCTCCGCACTGATGTACTTGTTCTCCAGCATTTGCGTTAGCACGCGGTCGCGAGCCTGCGCTCCGCGCTCCGGGTGACGGTCAGCCGACGAGTAGTAATTCGGCGCGCGAATGATACCGGCAAGATAAGCATATTCGGGCAGGGTCAGCTGCCTCAGGTCTTTTCCGAAGTAAGCAACGCTGGCCTCGGAAAACCCGCGAATCCCGAAGCTCCCGCGGTTGCCGAGATACACTTCGTTGGCATACAACTCGAAAATCTGTTGCTTATTGAAGCGCTGCTCGAGCTCCACTGAAATCATGGCCTCAGCCAGTTTCCGCCGCCAGTTGCGCTCGGTCGAAAGAAAGAACGTTCGTGCCACCTGCATCGTGATGGTGCTCGCACCCTGGTAATGCTGGCTGGTATGCCGCAGATCAGCCCACGCCGCGCCGGCAATGCGGATGAAGTCGAAACCCCCGTGTTCGAAGAAGCGCTTGTCCTCGGCCGAAAGAATTGCATTCACCAGCATCGGCGGCAGATCTTCGTACCGCATCGGGCGCCGCTTCTCGCGGGCGCTGTCGAAAAGGTTGGTAATCAGTTCCGGTTCGATCTCTGCACTATCAAGTTCCGGGCCGCCGGCAAGCGGTCTGATCGTTCGAATGGCCTTCCCGCGGAACTGTACTGCCAGGGCATTATTCCCCGCGAAATAGGAAAGCTTCGAAGGCCGGATATCAACCGTGCTGCCCTGCACCGTGAATTGGCCGAGGGAGTTCGGATCCTGTTCCGGGCGATACCCCACGCGGGTGAGATAACCGGTCAAATCCTCGGGGCCCCACGCCTGCGCTGCTGAGATATGTTCCGGAGCGGAGAAAATCTGCGTGGTGTTCTGGAGGATGTTGCCGGAGAGCCGCGCATCGATCATGCGCGAGTATTTAATGTAGTAGTAGGTGAAAATTCCGCCGGCGATAAGAAATACACCGAAGAGGATGCCCAGGATTGTCAGGCCGATGACCGAAGTGAAGAATCCCTTTTGTACGCGAATGCGCAAACCATTGCTCCCGAGGGCTAGACTTCTATTGTCTCGCAAGACCCCACCCTAGGAAAGACACAGTTCCAAGATGGAGGGTTGCCAGCCGCGAATCGGGATCGAGCAGCGCCAGCAGGGCCTCAGAAAAGTGCCTTGTTTTCACTGGACGGTGAGAAATGTAAATCCAGGTGGTAAAAGAACAAATCGATCGGAACCGTATAGTCCATGGAAATCTTGACCACCGCAGGATTCGCAACAATCTTTATATCCTCGCGCTTCGCTGGAATTTCCAAATCCTGCACGACCTTGAAAATTTTATCGCGAATCTGTTCCTCGGTGTAGCGGTTTACCACCGCAAAGCGCGCCTGCTCCTGCATCTTGTCGGCAAGCTGATACTCAGAGACGTAGGCCGGCACAATCTTGACGGCCGAGTAGATCGCCAACAGCAAGATGGTCGTGTAAATAACGGCCTTCAGCTTGCCTTCCCCCCGTTCGAAGTGGCGGTGCGCTGAAGTCCGTCGACCGAGAATATCTTCGACGTCCACGAGATTCGTCTCCTCCGGCCGTTTGCGTCGCGGTGTATCGGCGCTGCAAAGTGGCAAAGAGTGTTTCCGCTTTAGGTAAAAACTAGCACCCTGGTGAGATAGTGTCGAGAAATTGGCGCGGAGATGTTCCCGGAAAGGAACGGTGGCGCAAGCCGACGCCACTGGACTGCCTAATACGCCCGGGCAAAGATCGCGCGCGCGGTGGCGGGTTGGCCGCAGTAAACGCAACTGCCGCTGCCGCCCTCTTGTTCAACAGGAATGCAGCGCATCGTGGCGCGCGTTTCCTCTTTGATCTTGGCTTCGCAATCGGCGTTGCCGCACCAGTACGAAATGGCAAAGCCGTTCTCGACGGCTTTCTTCAGTTCGTCGTAGGTTTTCGCATCGTGGGTATTAGTCTTGCGGAAAGCTAGCGCCTTGTCGTGGAGCGATTGCTGGATTTCCGCGAGCAAGCGCTCAACTGTCGCGGGCAGACCGCCGAGCGAGGCATTGATCTTTCCGTCCCTGCCGGGTCGATCCCGGCGCGCGAGGACGGCCGTCTGTTTGGCAACGTCCTTTGGACCGAGTTCGACGCGAAGAGGTACACCGCGCATTTCCCAATCATTGAATTTCCAGCCGGGGCTGCTGCCTTCGCGCTCATCGAGAGTGATGCGGATGTTGGATTCTGAAAGTTCAGCCTTCAATTTGCGGGCGATATCGAGAACCGTCTTCTTCTCGTCGTCTGTCTTGAAGATGGGGACAATTACGACTTGATAGGGTGCGAGTTTGGGAGGCAGGACCAGGCCTTGGTCGTCGCCGTGTACCATGATGATGGCGCCGACGAAACGCGTGGAAAGCCCCCAAGACGTGGTCCAGCAGTGTTGTAACTGGCCATTCTGGTCAAGGTATTTGACCTCGAAGGCTTGGGCAAAATTCTGTCCGAGGAAGTGCGACGTGCCGGCCTGCAGAGCCTTGCCATCGCCCATCATGGCTTCAATGGCGTAGGTCGTGTGCGCGCCCGCGAATTTTTCCGCCTCGGATTTTTTCCCTGGAATCACGGGAATTGCGGCGTCGTTGATGGCAAAATCAGCATAAATGTCTAGCATCTGGCGCGTTTCGGCTTCGGCCTCTTCGCGAGTGGCGTGGGCCGTGTGGCCTTCCTGCCAGTAAAATTCGAGCGTGCGGAGAAAAAGCCTGGTGCGCAATTCCCAGCGCACCACGCTGTTCCACTGGTTCATCAGCACCGGCAGGTCGCGGTAGGATTGAATCCACTTCGACCACATGTGGCCGATAATCGTCTCCGAAGTGGGCCGGATCACCAGTGGTTCTGCAAGCTTTTCGCCGCCGCCGATCGTCACAACCGCGAGTTCCGGCGAAAATCCTTCGACATGATGCTTTTCTTTGTCTATGAAGCTGCGTGGAATGAGCATCGGAAATGCCACATTCTGATGGCCGGTGGCCTTAAAGCGACGGTCGAGGGCCTGTTGGATGTTCTCCCAGAGCGCCCAACCGTAAGGCCGAACGATCATGCAGCCGCGAACAGGCGCGTAGTCGGCGAGTTGCGCTTTCAGGACGAGCTGGTTGTACCATTCGGAAAAGTCTTGCGCGCGGGTAGGGAGCTTTTCTTCGGGCATGCGGAAGTTTAACCGTTCCTCTCAGTTGCAATAATTGGGGCTGAGTAAACCCATAAGCGTATCGGACGGGCATCGCAGTGTCAACGAAACCGGAATCCCGGTTGTGACGCAGTCTCGAAAATGTGTTACTACCGGAATCCTGAAGAACCTGGTTGCCTTGTATCTTCCTGAGTGATTGATGGCGTGATCCAGAAACACGTTATGACCAGCCTCTTTCATCGTCCTTATCTCGCTTGCAAAGCGGCGCTGCAGCATCTACCCTACGTGTTCAAAAGGAACCACGAGACAATTCATGCCCGATATTTCACCCGAACTGCTTGCTCTCGGCTTCATCTGGTACGTTGCTTTTCTCTTCTCCACTACCTGCCATGAAGCGGCCCATGCGCTCGCGGCAAAGCTTGGCGGTGACGAAACTGCCTTCGTTGGCGGGCAGGTGACGCTCAATCCCGTCCCTCACATTCAGCGCGAGCCTTGGGGCATGGTCATCATTCCGATCCTTTCTCTTATCGTTAACCGTTCCATCTACGATCCGCTCTGGGAGCGGCGTGATCACCGCCGCGCCGCCTGGATGGCCCTGGCTGGGCCGGCAACAAACTACTCGCTCATGCTCGTCGCCGCTAGCGGCCTCCGCCTCGGTTGGTCCATGGGCTGGCTGCACGAGGACCCTCTCACGGGCCGTCCGGACTTTGCCAGCAACGTCCTCAGCGCTTTCTTTTCCCTGAATTTGCTCCTCGGCACGTTCAATCTGCTGCCTGTTCCCCCGCTGGACGGCAGCACTGGCATCATGCTCTTCATGAGCGAAAACCGCGCCCAGCGCTATCTAGATTGGCTCCGAGGCAACAGCTACGCGATGGTCGGTCTTCTTGTCGCAGTTCTTGCCTTTCCATACGTCTATCGCCCAATTAATGCCGCAGCCATCTATCTTCTCCTCCGGAGCCGTTTCTGAGATTTCGCCTCCCGGCTCATTGGGGGGGATTGACTGCTCCATTTGCGAACATCCGGCGCCCGTCTGTCCCGTCAGCGGACAGTCTCAAGACCTAGGGCCCCAGCTAAGCACTGTATTTGCAATGGGATAAAGAAAGATCGCTTGGTTCTCTGTCTGCACTTCCACATTCCGGAGGTTGTGCATGCTTTGGTCCGCTCCCCCAGCCCTCGTCAGCACGTATCGCGTGGAAATTTCCGGCTGGGACAGCGCACAATCCTTCTTTGTTGAAACAGCCAATCTCGAATGGGATGAAGCATCCAGCAAGAACATCACCCTCGGTCGTTCGCTTTGCCCCGGAACCATGGTCTTTGTGCGCCTATTACTTCCCACTTCGACGGAGCGCTCCTTTCCGGTACCCTATCAAGCCGAGCACATCGCGACCACCGAAAAGGGACATCAACGATTCCGCCTCAAGCAGGTTCATCCTCGGTCAGGAGCGGATGAATCATCGCGATAAAACTGTGGAGTTCAAACGGCGCATCGTTCCGTCCCTTCTGGATTTGGTTCCGCGCTGTGCCAGACTGGGAAGCCGGGAACCATTCCTGCACCAAATTGGTGTAAATCCCAAGGTTCGAGGAGATTCTTCGCCGTTTTCGACTCCTTGCATTGGAAAGAAACACGGCACGGACCCGGCTGTCTGCCCTTTAGCAATGCAATAAGCGCCGTCTTTTCAATGGAGTAGTGCACCCGACTGGATGAACGAGGACTTCCCAAGCAGGGCGGACCAGCAAAAGGTAGAGAAAGTGCGAAACTGGCACACTCCGTGCGACTAACATTCCTATCGTGGCATTTATTTCATCAAAGTCCGTTGAACTCATTCCCGCAAAGACATCGTTGACGCCCTGCATCCTTGATGACGATCCCGCGCAGCTCGATATGCTGTCAGCCGTCATCGCTGAGATGGGATATGAATCGATCGCAACGTCCGACCCCGAAGAGGCGCTGAAGCTGGTGAAGCGCGGGCGCTGCCGGCTGGCGTTGGTGGACGTGCGCATGCCGAAGATGGACGGGTACGAGTTTTTGGACCGAGCGCTGCGCAGCGATCCCGGAGTACACATTGTTCTGATGACGGGGGATTACACCCTGGATTCGGCGCTGGATGCCATCCGCCGGGGAGCCATGGACTTCTTGCCGAAGCCCATCGACCGCACGCGCCTGAAGAAAACGCTGGACGATGTCGCCATGCTGTACGACCAGCGGCGTCGCGTGAGAGCCCTCGAGGAGCAGTTGTTGAAGGATCTGGAATTTCACGGAATCGTGGGAAAAAGTCCGGCGATGTTGGAAGTATTCGACTTTGCCCGAAAAGTCGCGCGCCATTACACAAACGTTCTGCTCGTGGGGCCGACGGGAACGGGAAAAGAACTGGTGGCTAGAGCGATTCATCAACTCAGCCCGGTCAGCCAGCAGAAGCTGGCGGTGTGCAACTGCTCGGCGATGGTGGACACATTGCTGGAGAGCCAGCTTTTCGGGCACATGCGCGGATCGTTT
>QHYF01000145.1 GCA_003224075.1 Acidobacteriota bacterium | reverse complement strand
AGGAAGCTCATCGCCTAATCCGCCGCCGTTCCTGAGCTCATGGACATTGAGTCGGAAGACTTGCTCGTCGCCGTCGCTGCCGCTGCCTTGGCCTCAGGAGCCTTGCTCAACTGCTTCCCCGCTTCGACTTTTCCGCGCAGCAGCGCCCCGTCCTCAATTGTAAGACGATCCGTTTGCACTTCGCCGGTGACTTGGCCCGTGCTCCCCAGTTGAACCTTGTCCCGCGCCGTAATTTTCCCCTCGACCTTTCCACGCACGATGATCTCGCGCGCGTTCAGGTCCGCCTTCACGCTTCCGTTCGGCCCGACTGTCAAGCAGCTGTTCGTCGTAAGAGTGAGTTTCCCTTCCACGACGCCATCCACGTAAAGATCTTCGCTGCCCGTCACTTCCCCTTTGATTTTGATTCCGTGGCTGATGCACGCAGCGCCACGCGGCAAAACAGGAATCGCAGTTGGCGTTGCCGGAGTACTTACAGGATTGTTGCTGGACACGGGCGCGGAACTCACCGGAGCCGCGGGGCTGTCAGAAACACCCTGAGGCTTCGCGTCTTCTTTCTTCCACATGGGACACCTCAAGCATGAAAACTGGATTTTCGAAGCCGCTCGTCACCGGGCTGGTTGGAGGCTGCGACTCAGAAGTGTGAACATAGTACAGCACTTAATGGCTGTAAACAAGAATGGTGGGTGGCAAATGTGGGTTGTTTCGTGAAAGGCTATACTACCTATTGCGGAATTGGTCCTCCCAGCCCTACTACGCCTTGCGTTATCTCCTCTTTCTCACTGCTTCCTCGCAACTCCCACAGGGCCACCATCATGCCCGCGAATTCTCTCATTAACTCTTTGACGGATTTGCGCTTTTCCCACCAGCGCTGCGGATCAAAATCCCCATCCCGCGCGCTGGCGACACGCACTTCGATGTCCTGTGGAAAAACTCGCCGAAAAATATATCGCGCGCGGCGCGTGTGATAATTCGAGGTCACCACGATTACGCTTCGCCATTTTCTTTCCTTGGCGAATCGCGCAAGTGCTTCGGCTTCTTCCCGCGTGCCATCCGCGTCGTGCGCAAACCGCAGGATCCTGTCTCGCCGTACGCCACGCTCGACCAGATCATGCTCCATCAATTCCGCGATCCCCGCGCTGGGCCGTAAGCGTCTTCCGCTCGCCACGACCACCGGGGCCTTCCCTTCTCGGAACAATTCCGCTGCCCGCGTGGCGCGATCGGCATAAAAATTGTCGTCGCTCAACACGATGATCGCGTCGGCTTTGTCGATGGGGTCTTCGATGATCCAGAATTCCGCGGCAAATCGAAGGATGGGATGTCGCGCCAGGTACAAAACCGCGCAAAAAATCACGAAAAACAGCAGCACGATCAGGTTGGTAATGATGCCGCCCCGCTCGCCTTCCTTCGAATCGCAAGAATTCATGAATTGGGGTCCAACGCTCGGAGGTTCGCCGCCGCCTGCTCCGGCAGCTCCGCGTTGAAATACACCTCTTTGATGCTGTAGGACTTGCTGCGCTTCTCCACGATCGGCAGGATTTCAATGTGCCAGTGGTAATCGTCCGGCAACGTCTTCCAATAGCCGGACAATTCACCCTTCTTGTTTCTCGTGTTAGGCGACGTGTGCACCACCAGGTGAAATGCCGGCGCCACTTTCTCCAGCCGACGCAATACCCTTCCGAGCAGCGCCGCCAATTGCCTGCGGTTCGATCCCGGCCGTGGCTGCTCGAACAGATGATTGTGCCGCCGGTGCAGCAGCCAAGTTTCGTAAGGTACCCGCGAAGCATAAGGACACAGCGCGTAGTAATCCCCTTGCACTTCCACCATGCGCTTTCCCTGCTTCTCTTCCTGACGCACGGTATCGCAGAAAATGCAGCGCTCCTTGTCCTTGAACCATTCGTGCGCTGAGTTCAGTTCGTACTTGATGCGCCGCGGAACAAAAATCGTCGCGGTCACTTGTGAATGGGCATGCGACCACTCTTCTCCCGCTAGTGCTCCTTGATTCTTGAATACGCTGATGTACTTGAACCGCGCGTCCTTCTTCAAATCAGCGATTCGCGCCCCCCAAACCCACAGCACGCCCTCGATCTCTTTGTCGCTGAACTGGGACATGCGCTTATCATGCAGCGGCGTCTCCACTACCACCTCGTGCGCGCCCACCGCGCCCATCTTGTCGTACATTCCTTCGGCCAGGCGCGCGGATTCGCCTTCAATGTGGTAGAGCGGTTCCGGGTGCGGCAGCACGCGCACCTGCCATGCGCCTTCTGCCGGCCAATTCAGGATGGCCGGCAGCTTTTCAATCTTCGCCGGCTCCAGCGCACATTCGGCAGACACCTCGCCAAGTGCTTCTCTCTGTCCCAGGATGACCCAGCTTTGTGTGATTGGGTCTTTGCGAAGTTCCATGCGGTATCTTCAGCGCGTGTAACGCGCCGGTGTGGGCCCTTGCTCCAGGCGGTGACGGTCCCAGATCGCGCCTTCGCGGGTGTAATACGCCATTTCGAAATCCTGCGTTAATTCCAGCGCGTCGGTCGGACACGCGTCCTCGCACAACCCGCAGAACATGCACCGCGAAGTGTCATACGTGAAGGTAGTGAGCACCTTGCGCCGCGTGGCATCGTCACGTTCCCAACCCACCACAATCAAATTCTCCGGGCAGGCCAGCGCGCAGAGATTGCAGCCGATGCACAGCGTCTCGCCCGTCTCCGGATTGTTGTTCAGCCGCGGCGCGCCACGATAGCGTTCCGCCACCATCGGCCGTTCCAGAGGGTACTGCTCCGTGACAATATTCTTGGGATTTTGCGCCCGAAAGGTGACCGCAAGCCCCTTCAGAAAATCCACTTGAAACAAGCGCTCGAGGAGTTCACGCATGGTCGTAGTTTGTTTCTCCACTCTCCAATTGTCAAGCCACTGTCTTCGACTTTGGTTCCTTCCCTCCCTGCTTCACTTGCTTCCCTGGCTCCTTACATCTTTCTTCGCGCATGGTATCCTCTCGCCGAAGATGGAATCCAACATCCAATTCATGCAGGCTGCTCTCGAAGAAGCGCGTTCGGCGGCCGCCGCGGGCGAAGTGCCCATCGGCGCCGTTCTCGCGCACGGCGGCAAAATCCTCGCCCGCTCCGGCAACCGCACCATTCGCGACAACGACCCCACCGCCCACGCTGAAATCATCGTCCTTCGCGAAGCCGCGCGCCTCCTCGGCAACTATCGTCTTGCGGGTACCACGCTCTACGTCACCATCGAGCCTTGCTGCATGTGCGCTGGCGCAATAATCCAGGCCCGCGTTCCACGCCTCGTCTATGGCGCCGACGACCCCAAGGGCGGCGCAGTTCGTTCCTGTTTCGAAATCCTCTCCCACCCCAGCCTCAACCACCAGGTGGAAGTCACCTCCGGCGTCCTCGCCGCCGAATCCGCCGCCATCCTCCAATCCTTCTTCGCCGAACGTCGTTAGCAAGAACGCGTTTGAGATTGGAAGGCGTCGTGTGGCGCCGGCCTTCAGGCCACCATCTTCACTATGGGCCGGCCTCGACTCACGCTCTTTCCATCGAGCACCATCGGCCGAATGGATTGCCCCTAGTTCGAGTGCTCTGCTACGATTGACCTTGCAACCACCGCGGAGAGGTGACTGAGTGGTTGAAAGTACTCGCCTCGAAAGCGAGCATACGGGAAACCGTATCGTGGGTTCGAATCCCACCCTCTCCGCCAGAAAGCTGTTTTCCTAAGGGTCGATGATCCTTCGCACCGTCGAGCAGGTCCGTCGCGTGTTCCTCATCATCGCTGGATTTACCTTGCTGCTGGCAGGCGTAATCATGCTGGTCACGCCGGGACCCGGCCTGCTCACGATTTTTATCGGGCTGGGTTTGCTTGCGGCAGAATTTGTGTGGGCGCGGCGGCTGATGGACAGGCTCAAGCGCGAAGGCGGGCGCGTCGTCGGCCGTCTTACGGCCACCGGAAATAAAGACGCTGCTTGGCCTCAGCCAGAGGATGCGCCACAAAAGGACTCTCCCGAATCAAACTAAACGTCGTTCTGCACCAGGAAGAATGGGGAGGCAACCATGGATGTTGGCCTGATCGGCCTTGGGAACATGGGGTCGGGGATTGCGAAGAGTTTGTTGCGTGCCGGTCATCGCGTGACCGTATACAACCGCACTACAGCGCGGGCGCAGGCGTTACAGGGTCAAGGCGCAATCGTGGCAACAACCATCGAAGAAGCTTCTCGCCCGGGAATTGTCCTGACCATGCTCTCGGAGGACGCCGCGCTCGAATCTGTTGTTTTCGGCGATGCCGGCATTCTCCAATCACTCCCAACGGGCGGCGTTCACGTCTCCTTGAGCACCATCAGCGTGGCGTTCAGCGACCGCCTAGCGGCGGCCCACTCCCGCGCAGGCCAGGAATACCTCGCCGCGCCCGTCTTCGGGCGGCCAGAGGCGGCCGAAGGCGCGAAATTGGCGGTCGTCGCGGCCGGACCCGGCAAAGCCATGGAGAGGTGCAAGCCGCTCTTCGAAGCAATGGGCCCGAAACTTCTAGTCATCGGCGAAAAGCCACCTTTGGCCAACGTCGTCAAGCTCACCGGAAACTTTCTCATCGCCAACGTCCTCGAGTCGCTCGCCGAAGCCATCGCCTTCGCCCGCAAATCGGGTGTGGATGCTGTAAAACTGCTGGACTTTTTGACAAGTACACTCTTCAACGCGCCGGTGTACAAAACCTACGGAGGGCTGATCGTCGAAGGAAAGCACGAGCCCGCAGGGTTCGCCTTGCCACTCGGTCTCAAGG
>QHYF01000173.1 GCA_003224075.1 Acidobacteriota bacterium | reverse complement strand
GCAAATCACTCACATTCAAAGGCTCCGGGCCTGCGAGAGCACTCTGAAGCGCTTCCTGGAAGTGGCCAGCGTACTGAACGATGGCGACCACCTTGGCCCGATCCTCGTCCAGCTGCCGCCCACGTTCAAGTTCGATCGTCCCCTGCTGGAAGACTTTCTTGCTCTTCGCCCGCCCGCCTTCGCTTTCGCCTTTGAAGTGCGTCATGCGTCCTGGTACACCGATGAAACGTACGCCGTTCTGCGCCAGCACGAGACAGCGCTCTGCCTTTCCGAAACCGAAAAGCAAACGCCTCCCGACGTGCTCACCGCCGGCTTCACCTACGCCCGCCTGCGCCTCGAAAACTACACTCCGAAGCAACTGACCGCCTGGAGAAAACGCTTCGACGCCTGGCTTGCCCAGGGCGTCGACGTCTGCGCTTATTGCAAGCACGAGGATGCCGGCAAAGCGCCGGCCTACGCTCGCCAGCTTCTAGGAAAAGCAAACTGACAGCGCGGCGGGCCTCGGAATGTGCATTTACAAGGGAGAGGTCCTTGTCGCTCACTCCGCTGGTCAGCACCGCTTCCTAACTGGCGTTGGCAGAGTCCCAGGCTTTGCGATCAACCGGCCGAACGGCTTCCAACTTCTTCTGCGCCAGCGATTTGTTCACCGCAGAGAGTTCCTTGGCAATGAACGCGTCGAATTCCGCGGCAACGTCCTCCAGTTCTTTCTTCAGCGAATCGATGCGCGCGACCTGATAATCGGTCGGCCGCCCTTCGTAATTCAAAATGTCTCCGTAGAGTTGCGTGCTTTTTTCGCGAATGCGCTCTTCCCCGGTGACTGAGCCGCCTTCCTTCGTGGCCACGATCTTCTTGCGCATTTCTTCTGTCTTCTGGGCCAGTTCCTGCAGCCGCTTGCCGAAGATTGCGTCTCCTTTCAGTTTTGCCGCGCGATTCATCAACGCATCGTGCACGCCGTTGATGCGCTCAACATCAAAGCTCATGTCGCCAAGCAGGTTGTAAACGCGCATCGCCGCGTCGAATTCCAATTTGCGGTCTTGCGCAGTGAATTTGGCGCGCGGATCGAGTCCCACCACAAGCTGTGTGGAATAGCTCTCCGTGCCGCGCGTCATCTTCACTGTGTAGGTGCCGGGGAGAACTCTGGGGCCCAGCGCGGCCTCGAACGCCGCGGTCGCCGCGGGGGGAACACGAGGCGCCTTGAGGCGCATGGGCCATTCCACCCGGCTGATGCCGCGCCGGCTGTTCGGCGGGAGCGTATCCACGAGTTTGCCCTGCGAATCGAAAATCTCCAGCTTCATTTTTCCAAAAATATGACGCTTCTTTTGATAGTAGGTAATCAAAGCGGCGTCCGGGGGATTTGGACCAGTGAAGACTGCGCTTCCCTCCACCCAGCCGCCGCTCGCAGGCAGTCGCTGCTGCGCCGGCTTGCCCTGAATAAACGTCGCCTCTTGCGCCGTGACTTCGGGAGTCAGCTTGCGCAACGGCGTGATGTCGTCCACGATCCAAATGCCGCGGCCATGCGTCGCCAGGACGAGGTCCGATTCGCGCGGGTGGACAACGATGTCTCGAACCGCCACGGCCGGGAATTCGTGGCCTTTGTATTGCGCCCAGTGTTTACCGCCATCCGGCGAAATCCAGAGACCGAATTCCGTGCCGAGGAACAGCAAACTGGGAATTACAGTGTCTTCTTTAATGACGTGAGCGTAGCCACGCACGCTACTGTCGGCCGCGACAATCGGCGCCCAGCTCTTCCCGTAGTCCGTCGTCTTGTAAACATGCGGCTCCATGTCTCCAAAAGTATGTCGATCGAACGCCGCATACGCTGTGGCCGCGTCATACAGGCTGGCTTCCACCCACGAAACCCAGGAAAATTTCGGAAGACTTGGAACGTTGCCGGCGACGTTGGTCCACGACTTGCCGCCATCGCGGGTCACTTGAAGATTTCCATCATCGGTACCGGCCCAAATGGTTTGACCGTCGCGCGGCGACTCGCTGATGGAATAGATCGTTGTGTGCATCTCCGCGTAGGAATTGTCGACGGTGACGCCTCCGGACTCTTCTTGCTTCTGCTTTTCGGGATCGTTCGTGGTGAGATCCGGCGAGATGCGCTCCCACGATTGGCCGTGATTGCGGGAGCGAAAGAGGAATTGCGCGCCGATGTAAATCGTGCCCTTCTCATTGGGGCTCATGTGGATCGGCGTGTTCCAGTTAAAGCGCAGCTTCCCTTCCCCGTAGTTGGGTTGCGGCTTGATGGCGCGGCCTTCGAGTGTGATGCGGTTCACGCGCCCGATATAGCCGCCCTGCGATTCGGCGTAAACGTAGTTCGGATCTGAGGGATCGGGAAACGCCCAGAAGCCATCCCCTCCAAAAATGTTCTCCCAACGGTCGTTTGTTATCCCGCCCGGATACTGGGAATCTCCCATCCACACACTGTTGTCCTGCAACCCGCCAAAAACGTGATAAGGATCGTCATAGTCCACACTCACGTGATAAAACTGCGAAATCGGCAGGTTGTTGCCCTTCCACCACGTGTTGCCGCCGTCGTAGGAATACCAAACGCCGCCATCGTCCCCCGCGATCAGGCGGTCGGTGTTATCGGGGTCCACCCAGACATCGTGGAAATCACCGTGCGCGCCGTTGCCGATGCCGCTGAAACTTCTGCCGCCATCCTCGCTCACGATCAATGTCAGATCGGGCTTGTAAATCTTGTTCTCATTTTTGGGGTCGACGATGAGATTGGCGAAGTAAAAGGGCCGCCACACCATCCAATTGCTGCGGTCGCGTTCTTCCCAGGATTTTCCGCCGTCCTCGGACCGGAAAAGAGCGCTGCGCGTCGATTCAATCATGGCGTAAACAACATTCGGCTTTGATGGTGCGATCGTGACCGCAATGCGCCCCCACGGTTTTGCGGGAAGCCCCTTGGCGCTTTTTTCATCCTGCTCTTTCCAGGTGCTTCCGCCGTCCGCGGTCTGGAAAAAGGCGCTGCCGCTGGCCGCCTTGGAATCTTCTCCGCCGGAGCGAAACGTCCAGCCTTTCCGGCGGAAATCCCACATGCCAGCAAACAAACCTTTCGAGTCTTGCGAACTCATGGAGATCATCGAGCAGCCGGTCGAGAGATTTGCGCCTTTCAGAATCTTGTTCCAAGTCTTGCCGCCGTCGGTCGTTTTGTAAACGCCGCGGTCCTCGCTGTCGCTCCACAGTTTTCCTGGAACGCAGGCGTAAACCGTGTTGCCATCCTTTGGATCAATGAGAATTTTGGCGATGCGCTCGGAGTTTTGCAGACCCATATTTGTCCAGCTATCTCCGCCATCGGTCGATTTGTAGATGCCGTTGCCGATCGATGTACTGTTGCGGGTCCAGGCTTCGCCGGTGCCCACCCAGATTGTCTTGGGCGTTTGCGGATCGACGGCGATAGCGCCGATGGATTGCGCGGCTTCCTTGTCGAAAACAGGTTTGAACGTCGTGCCGCCGTTTGAAGATTTCCACACGCCCCCACTGGCCGCTCCGACATAGACGGTGAGCCGGCCGTCTTCTTTCACGGCGGCAAGCGCGGCCACCCTGCCGCTCATGGCCGCGGAGCCGATGTTCCGCGCGCCGAGTCCGGAAATCGTGTCGGAATCGAATTTGGCATCCTGCGCGTGCGCATTTGCAACAAAAATCACCGTAGAGAAAAGCACTATCACTACAAAGGCGAAGCAGCGGATTCGTTTGCGCATATCGGCGGTATCCTCAAACTACAAAGCAGAAGTTACCGTGGATCGGAATGAGACGATTCACGGCCATTCTTGCGCCGAAGAATCACTTTCCGGCAGGAGACGCCTTCGCCCCTGCTTGCGTGGCGGGCAGCGAGAAATGTGCGTCTTCTAGGAGCACGTTCTGCTCGACCTTCTCGACGGAGATCTGTGTGCGCGATGCGCTGCCTTTCTGCGCCTGCTCGATGGCGAAGGGGTAGTAGATTCCGTTCACTTGCTCGTAGTCCCCGTAATACATCTCGGACTCTTGCAATGCGCCGCGAATCGTGGTTTGAATCTCGAGTTTCAATTCGAGATACGAATCGGCATCGAGATAGTAGTAGCGAACGTCGCCATTCTTCATGCTGAGTTTGATCTTGAAGCAATCTGTCCCTTCCACCGAATCGTGCCCGACGAGTTCTGCTCCGTGCCCTTTTCCTTTGTAGTCCACAAGCGGGCCGTCGAGATCGGCGTCGACGACCAAGCTTTTCATGTCATCCTGCGACATCAGCTCGGGATCTTTACGCCCGCCAAAAGGAGAAATCTGCCAGCCGGTTTTGCCGTCATAGGCCTGGATGGCCACGAGTCCCTGGATAATAGTCTCCTCCCGGACCTTGTCCGGGCGCTTGTTCTCCTGGCGGAATTCCGCGCGAAACGAGCCCTGGCTGATTTTGGCCGTGGCCCGGATGCTGCGCACGGATTTCAACTTGTCCAGTCCGCCATGCGCCTGAATATTTTTGGAGATCACTTCGTCCGCAGTCTGTGCGCTGCTACTGAACGCAAAGAATGTGATGGCCATGAGTACTGAAAGGGAGAATCGAAAAATCCTGGAGAACTCTCTGATTGGCATCAGCCGAAAATCCGTTTTCATGCGCTCCCCCGAGCACAACCGTGAGTGACTTCAGCTCTGGCGGAATAGAACTGGACAGCAACCCTGTCGCTAGTCGGACAAAATCAAGCGTTCTTAGTTAGCAGACTTTCCGGTCCGTGCCAAGAAGTTTCCGCGAGCTTCGTGCAAAAAACTTGCGTGGGAGCTTCAAAACTCCGGGTGAAGGTGCAACTTGGGAACCATCACGGGGCCGCGGTCGCGGTTGCAGCCCGGATTGTTGATGTGCCGTCTTTACAACGCCTTTCCGCCGCGCGCGGCACCATCGATAGCCTGATGGCCGAGCTGATGGAGGACCACATCAGGAATCACATTCCCGACAATTCCAAATCTTCCGAAGAAGCTGCCGACGACGTCATTCAGATCGTCCGCACCTGGCTGAAATGAGCTGAAAGAAGATCGCCTTTTGGGCGAAATTTCTATATCTTCTCTGCACCCGAACCTTTGTGCTGGGAATCGAAGAACCCGATGGAGATTGCTTAGTGAAAAGAGCATTCACCGCCCTGCTCTTTGCCTCCTTCTTGAGCGCGCCGTTCGCTCGCGCCCAGGCAGGGCCCGTGGAAGGTGGTCATGAATTGCAGGTCTGGACCGGCGGGGGCCGCGGCTTCAGTGGCAGCCAATCCAGCGACGGGGTCTGGAATGTTGGCCTGCGTTATGGCTTGATTCTCACCGCGCCACACGGCCCCGGCTTCCTGCGCGGCCGGCTCGAGTATGCCGTCGACGCGGTGCCGGTCTTTTGGGTTTTTCAGAAGACGAATACAGCTTACGGCGTGGGTGTCAACCCGTTTGCGTTCAAATGGGCTCTGGATACACGACGCAATGTCGTTCCCTATTTTGAGATCGGTGGCGGCACTTTGTTCACGAATGTACAAGTGCCCTCCGGAACCTCAAAGGTTAACTTCACAACCAGCGCGGCCCTCGGCCTGCACTTCCTGCGCGACAAGCACAACATCAGCGCGGAACTTCGCTACATGCACACTTCCAACGCCGGACTGGCAACGCCGAATCCAGGTATCAATACCATTCAGTTCCGTCTCGGCTTTGGCTTGTTCAGCCAAAAGGAGTAGCGTGTGTTTGGCTGCTGCATCCCTCGGCGATGTATCATCGCAGGCAGGGCTGAATCTGAATCCGCTACAGGACAG
>QHYF01000013.1:37712-55568 GCA_003224075.1 Acidobacteriota bacterium | reverse complement strand
GTAAACTGTTGATTTGTGGCCACGGGAATAAAAGTGACGGGGGTGATGGAGCGAATATCGAAGCCGCGGATATCAGATTCGCCGCCCATGTAGAAGCGGCTATAGGGAGGCGGTTCGCCGCCGCCATAGCCGGTGATAAAAGCGCCAGAAGCGTGAAAGCCCAAAACGTTGCGGCGCTTGTTCACCGGATGGTACAGCTTCCAATCGAAGACATTGGAGATGCTCTTCACATTGCCGCCGAGCGGACCGCCGGAGAACGCCGTCGAATAGAAGTAGCTCTTCCCGCCGGTGGGGTTAATGGGATGGTTGACGGTGTTATAGGTAATCGTGGGTGTGATGGTGCTGGAGACGATTCCGTTGAGCGCGCTGGGACCGGCGATGCTGCGGAACTGCAATTGCGTGAACAGCAGCTTGGAGGCTTCGTTGAAGGCCGTGATGTTCGTGCGCGTGAGACCGTATTGAAGGCCGATGCGGGTGAAGGAGAGCCTTCGAACGGGATAGCTGGCGAAGAGCGTGAAGCCAGTGCTGTCCTGATTGTAGTTCTGAATGAATTGCGGGTTGATGCTGACGGATTGCCCCAGCAAGAGAGCCGTCTGCCTGGCCTGGTCAAATTTGTAGCGGCTGGAGAAAATCGTGAAACCGGTAGAGATGGGCCGGTCAAAGAGATAGGGCTCGGTGAAACCGAAAAGGAAGCTGCGCGTGAGATCGCCGAACTGCGCGGAAAACGTAAGAGTTTCGCCGAGGCCGAGGAAATTGTTGGTCTGATAGGTTAGCCCGATGAAGCTGCCGGCGAGGCCGCTGACGCCGCCCTGCAATCCGATGGACTGCTTGCCCTTTTCCTTGAGCTTGAGATTGATGTCAACGGTGCCTTCTTTGCTGTTGCGCTTGATTTCGGCGGCTTTGTCGGCTTCGATTTTGTCGAAGTAATCGAGCTGGTTGAGGCGCAGGATGCTCATCTCCCAGAGGCGCTTGTTGAAGAGCTGGCCTTCATCGATCATGAGCTCGCGGCGGATGACCTTATCGCGCGTCGTGGTGTTGCCGCTGAAGTCGATGCGGCGGACGAAATACTGCTTTTGCTCGTCAATATCCGTGTAAGGTTCCGGAGTGAAGTCGATAAATCCATATTCTCCGTAAATCTTGCCGTAGGTCTCCAGGGCCTTGCGAACTTTTTCGGTGGAGAAGATGTCGCCCTGCTTGAGGGGGAAAGCAGACTTCAGCGCATCAACCTTGAGGGACAAGGCTTTGTCCGGATCGGCGCTGACGATCCTCAGCGTGCCCATGCGGTAGCGTTCGCCTTCTTGAATGGGGATGGTGATGTTGACGGCCTTGCCGTGGCTGCGACCGGCGACCGGAATCTTCATGCGGAAACTCGAAGTGTCGAGGTTTTCGAGGACCGGTTCGCCGACGGAAACCTTGAAGTAACCGTTATCGCGATAAAGGCCGCGAACGCCGACTTCGAGGTCTTCGCTCAGCTTTTGGCGGTCATAAGTTTTTGTGAGCACGGGGATATACCAGAAGTAGAGAGGAATGGCGTAGGGCCGGTCGTGGCGCATGGCGCGGATCAACTTGCGGTCGCTGAAAGCGTGATTTCCGGTGAACTTGATTCGGCCGACCTTGACCTTGGGCCCTTCTTCGATTTTGAAAACAAGAATGACGGCGTTGCTGGAGGCGATGCGCTCATACTGCGGGCTGACTTTGGCGAATTGGCGGCCGTGTTCGGCGAGGAGCTCCTTCAGGACCACTTCGGCTTTTTTTATTTTTGTGGGATCGAACTGGCTTTCGACGCTCAGGCCGACCTTGCGTTCCTTGAAGCGATCGAGAATGTCCGATTCGGAAACGGAGTGGATGCCGTCGTAGCGAATGCGGCGAATCTGCGGGCGTTCTTTGACTTCGAAAAGAATGATCTTGCCGCTGGCACGGCTGGGAGAGTCTTCGACGCGGAGCTTCACGTCCTCGAAGAATTGCGTGTTCCACAAGGCCTGGAAATCGCGGCGCAGCGTTTCTTCGTTGTAAGGATCGCCCTCGCGGCTGAAGATGCGAGCTTTCAGCGTGTCGCTGCGGACGCGGCGGTTGCCGAGAAACTCGATGCGGTCAATGACAAATTGCTGCGCGGCAGCCGCCTGCGGATCGGCGGACGAACGGTCTTCCATGACGGCCTTGCCGGACGCGTAATCAAAGGAAGCGGAGAAGAGATAGGAACGCGAGGAGGAAGACGCACCCGCAGGGCGGTTTTCAGGGGCCGCGCCGCGCGAGGCGACCGCAAAGAGAAGCACGATCGCGCTGAAACGCAACAGTCGGGCCGCAAAAACACCGAACGGCGAACAAACTCTTCTTTGAGCGGCCAGTAGAATCGTCAAGGCCGCGCCCCCGAACTCAAGTTGTTTATCTCCCGCCGGACCCGGTGTGGGCCGGCCGTGCGTTGTGTCAGATTCGCTAGTGGATGACCGGGGTTGCCTCACCGACGGGACGGAACGACAGGCCTTCCCCGGCGACGTAAATCTGCAGCGTCGCGGGCCTGGTGATTCCGCCCTGGATCAGCGCCTCGGAGAGCGGGTCTTCGACATACTTCTGCAAAGCCCTGCGGAGCGGACGCGCCCCGTAACTGCGGTCCGCACACGTTTTCTCAAGAATCCACTGACGTGCTTCCGGCGAGAGGACGACCTGGACCTGCCGGTGAATCAGCGTGTCATTGAGCTGACCCACGAGCAAATCGATGATGCGGAGCAGATCTTCATCGCCGAGCGGATTGAAAATGATAACTTCGTCCAGCCGGTTGAGAAACTCCGGATTGAACGCCCGCTTTACCTCATTCATCACCATTTCTTCCATGGACCTTTGCCCGGCTTCGTCAAGGCCAGACTGGAAACCGATGCCGGTGCGTTTCTGGAGGTGCCGGGCACCCAGGTTGGAGGTCATGATGATGATGGTGTTCCGGAAATCCACGGTATTGCCGAGTCCGTCGGTCAACTGGCCGTCTTCGAACACCTGCAACAAAATATTGAAGACGTCCGGATGAGCCTTCTCAATTTCATCCAAGAGGATGACTGAGTAAGGCGTGCGGCGGACGCGCTCCGTCAACTGACCGCCTTCTTCGTAGCCCACGTAACCTGGAGGCGCGCCGATGAGCTTCGACACGGAATGCTTTTCCATGAACTCCGACATGTCGAAACGGACCAGCGACTTCTCCGAACCAAAGAGGAATTCCGCCAAGCGGCGCGCGACTTCGAGAAAGAAGAAGCAGCCGACGGGGCGCAAAGGCGACTTGAGACCGGCGCGGCTGCGGCGAATGGCGCGAGCCAGCGCGGTGATGGCTTTGTCCTGGCTGATGACGCGCTTGTGCAGTTCCGGCTCGATGCGAAGGAGTTTTTGCTGCTCGTCTTCCTTGATGGAGGTGACGCCGATGCCGGTCCAGCGGGAAACCACTTCTTCGATATCTTCGCGAGTCACGATGCCGGTGGAAGCGTCGTCCAATTTGTAGCGCTCGCGGAGGACGCGAAGATTTTCCTTTTCCTTGCGCTCTTCTTCGGAATAAAAACGGGCCTTTTCGAATTCGTGATTGGCGATGGCGGTTTCCATGCGGTGGGTGATGAACTTCACGCGCTTCTGGACTTCGCCGACCTCTTCGGGGACGGTGGCTTGGCGCAGCTTGACGCGGGCGCCGGCTTCGTCGATCAGGTCAATGGCTTTGTCGGGGAGGAAGCGATCGGGAATGTAACGGTTCGAAAGATAGACGGAGTAGCGGAGAGCCTCGTCGGTATAGCTGACAGCGTGGAATTTTTCGTAGCGTTCGCGGACGCCTTGAATGACCAGGACGGCTTCTTCTTCGTTGGGTGCGGGAACTTTTACGGCCTGGAAGCGGCGCTCGAGCGAGCGGTCTTTTTCGACCGACTTGCGATATTCGCCGGGAGTGGTTGCGCCGATGCACTGAATTTCGCCGCGGGAAAGCGCGGGCTTCAAGATGTTGGCGGCGTCGAGGGAGCCTTCGGCGGAGCCAGCGCCAACAAGGGTGTGCAGCTCGTCAATAAAGACGATGGAGTTCTGGCTCTCCATGAGTTCCTTCATGATGGTTTTGAGGCGTTCTTCAAACTGACCGCGGTACTTGGTGCCGGCGACGATGAGAGAAAGATCGAGAGAAAGAATGTGCTTTTCGGCGAGGAACGAAGGAACATCACCATCGGAGATGCGCTGCGCAAGGCCTTCGACGATGGCTGTTTTGCCGACGCCGGGTTCGCCGATCAGAACCGGATTGTTTTTTGTGCGGCGGCAGAGAATCTGGATGACGCGCTCGACTTCGTTTTCGCGACCGACGAGAGGATCCAGTGCGCCTTCTGAAGCCGCCTGGGTAAGGTCGCGGCTGAATTCCGCGAGCAAGGAAGTTTCCTTGGGGCGCGCTGCCGCAGTTTTTTCACCGGAGGTGCGCGCCAATTCTTCGCGCAGGGTGGAGAGGCGCAGGCCGCGCTCCATCAAAATCTCCGAGCCGAAGCACTTTTCTTCACGCAGGATGCCGAGGAGCAGATGCTCGGTGCCGACGTGCTTGTGCCCGAGGCGCTCAGCTTCTTCGGCGGCCATATTCAGGATGCGCTTGCACTCGGCGCTAAGGGGGACTTCGACAGAGGTGGAGATACGCTCACGGATGGTGATGCGGGCTTCAATCTCCTTGCGAATGGATTCGATGGAGCCCTGCTGACGCAGAAAACGGTTGGCCAGGGCCTTGTCCTCGCGCATCAAGCCGAGCAAAAGATGCTCGGTTTCGATGTACGGGCTGCCGTATTGGCTGGCTTCGTACCTCGCAAAAAATATGACGCGTCGCGCTTTTTCCGTATAACGTTCGAACACGTTAGCTCGCTTCTCCCCCGGGGACACCGCTCGCGGAGGCCGCAGCCCCGCGAGTACGCAGAACGCCATGTTCCAGCGTCAGAATCCGGTCACAACGCGCGGCGAGCGCCAGGTTGTGCGTGGCGATGAGCGACGTCAACTTGTGCGCGCGGTGCAACCGTTCCAGCAACTCGAACACAGCCCAAGCATTCTGCTCGTCCAAATCTCCGGTAGGTTCATCTGCCAGCAGCACGCGCGGCCCAGTGACGAGCGCCCGGGCAATCGCAACACGCTGCTGTTCCCCTCCAGAGAGTTCCCCTGCGCGGTGATCGGCTCGATGTTCCAAGCCAACCTCCGCGAGCCACCTCCGCGCCATCCCCAACGCGGAAGCGAAATTCTCACCGCGCAACAACAGCGGCATGGCTACATTTTCCGCAGCCGTAAAATCCGGCAGCAACTGGTGGCGTTGCCACAAAAATCCCACGGCACGATTCCGGAATTCTGCCAGCGCCGCGTCATGAATCGATTCAATGGCTTTCGAATCGAAGTATACTTTACCGCTCGTTGGTGTGTCTAGCGCGGCCAGCAGGTGCAAAAGAGTGCTCTTGCCAGCTCCGGAAGGAGCGACAATCGCGATCATCTCTCCCTGCCGCAAGGTCAAATTCGCATCGACCAAAACCTGGATGCACTTCTCGCCGCTACCGTATGTCTTCTTCAAGCCGCGCGATTCCAGGACCACCCGCGTGTCGCGTGGATCGCCTGAGGACTCGGCGTTGGCGGCTTGGGTGTCTTGAATCATGAAGTTGGTGCTTCTATGTGCTTTCGAACGCCTCGTTACATCTCTTCAAGTTAGATGCTTCGCAAGCAATTTCCGTGTATTGGCCCGCATGCCACCGGGGTGCGTCAGAAGACCCAAAGTGTTCCCATTTCTGCCAGTCCTTTTGCCTGCCAAGAAGAGGGCAGTTTTGCCTCAAACTGAAATATTGCTAATCTTTCTGTTTTCAACACCTTGCAGCGGGTATTTTGACAACCGAAGTGCGGGCTATGCACTCGGCCTGACCCCCTGCTTCTCCAGCATTCTAGGAGCAAATCGCGCACCAAATCGCCGTAAGAATATGGTTCTTGCTTGCACGGCATCGCCGGCTCTTCACTCATAGCGAAGAATTTCCACTGGCATGAGCCGAACGGCAGCGCGAGCGGGCAAAACTGTTGCCGCGATGGAGATGCCCATGGCCACTGTTGTGATCCACACGCCATCGAAGATACTTGGGTGGAAGGGCACATAAGGAACGGCGTAAACCTGCGGGTCGAGAGGAATCAGATGGTAGATTCCCGCGACAAACGAAAAAGCATAGCCGATGAGGAGGCCAAGAAGCGTCCCCGTTGCGCCGATGGTGATCCCCTGGCAGAGAAAAATATTGCGAATCTGCTCGCGTCTCGCGCCCACCGACCGGAGAACAGCGATGTCGCGGGCCTTGTCGGTGACCGTCATGGAAAGAACCACAAGAATGTTGAGCCCGGCGACGAAGGTAATCAGACCGATGAAAATCGCCGTGACCAGCTTTTCCAAACGCAGCGCCCGGAATAGGGCGCGGTTTTCTTCCATCCAAGTCGCCGCTGAAAATCCCTGACCGGCGGAGCGCTTGATTTCTTGTGCAATTTCGCCCGCGCGTTCCGGCTGGTTCAAACGAAATTCGAGGACGTTGACGACATCACCCGCGCCGGAGAGCGCTTGTGCCGCTGCCAGGGTCAGGAAGCACCAGTTTTCGTCATAGTCGTAAAAGCCCGAATCGAATACGCCGGCAACACGAAACCTGCGGGTGCGGGGCATCAATCCATACGGGGTCAATCTTCCCTGAGGACTTGTGAGGGTTACGTAATCGCCGGGAGAAAGCTGCCATTCCTCGGCCAGCTGTTTGCCGACGAGAAGCGCGTCAATGCCGTCGGCGTCGGGAGAAAAATCGAGGCGGCCGGCGACGATGCGCTGCAAGGCTTCGTCGGTGCGCCGCTCTCGCTCCGGATCGATGCCTTTGGTGACCACACCGCGTGCTTGTCCCGCGAAGGAAAGCAGCACCGTCTGGTAGACGGCTGGGGTGACGGAACGTGCCCCCGTCGCAGCCGCGAGTTTCGTGGCCATTTCTTCGTAGTTTCGAATGCCGCCGGAACCCGGCCGGGTAAGGGAAACGTGGGCGGTCACACCGAGCAGGCGGTCTTGAAGCGTCTCGCGGAAACCGGTGTTCATGGACAACGCAATCACCAGAGTAGCGACGCCCGCGGCCACGCCGATGACGGAAAACAGCGTGACCAGCCGGAGTACCGCTGGCCGGTGGGGCGACCGCAGGTAGCGCTGCGCGACGAACCATTCGAATCGCATGGTGGTTGGAAGAATACGTTACGCGCCGTGGGCTTCGGAAGCGGAAGATGATTCGCCGCCTTGAGGGCGCAGCAAGGGAAAGAGGATGACGTCACGGATCGACGGGGAGTCGGTGAGGATCATGGTCAGGCGATCAATGCCGATGCCTTCGCCCGCAGCCGGAGGCATGCCATGGCAAAGCGCGCGGATGTAGTCGACGTCGAGTTGCTTGGGCATTTCGTCGCCACCTTGGGCGATTTGCGCGAGGAAGCGGCGTTCCTGCTCAGCAGGATCGTTCAGTTCGGAGAAGCCGTTGGCCACTTCCATGCCAGCGACGAATATTTCAAACCGCTCGGCGAGCGACGGATCTTCCGGCTTCTGTTTGGAAAGCGGCGAGATATCGGTCGGAAAATCGTAGAGAATTGTTGGCTGGACAAGTTTATCTTCAGCTATTGCTTCGAAAAGGAGTCCCGTCCACTCGCCATCGCTCATTTTGTCCTTCCCCGGATAATGCCGTTCACCGAGAGCTCGCGGTCCTCCTGGCTGGGCGAGTTCTTTCACACTCGGTGCGGCCCCCAAGTGAGCTGGCCAATACTTCACGATCGCTTCGCGCATCGAGAGCCGTTGCATTTTCGAAAAATCGAGTTCGGTACCGCCATACTTTACGGAGGTCGAACCGGTGATGTTCTTTGCCAGCAGCGAAAAGAGCTGTTCGTTCATATCCATGAGGTCTCGGTAGTTGCTGTAAGCCTCGTAAAACTCCAGCATGGTGAATTCCGGGTTGTGCTGGGTGGAAATACCTTCGTTGCGGAAATTGCGGTTGATTTCGTAAACGCGGTCGAAACCGCCGATGGTCAAACGCTTCAAGTAAAGCTCCGGGGCGATGCGAAGATACAAATCGATGTCCAGGGCGTGATGATGAGTGGTAAACGGCCTGGCTGCCGCGCCGCCAGGGATGGGATGCATCATCGGCGTTTCCACTTCGGTGTAACCCTTCGCGTCAAAAAAGCGGCGCAATTCCTGGATGATTCGCGCGCGGGTCACGAAGACCTGGCGCGATTTTTCATTGGCGATCAGGTCAAGGTATCTCTGGCGATAGCGCAGCTCGACATCGGTCAGGCCATGCCACTTTTCGGGCAGCGGCAGGAGCGCCTTGGAAAGAAAGGACAATTCCTCGACCCAGATGGAGAGCTCGCCGGTCTTGGTGCGAAACAGGTGGCCGCGCACACCGGCGGAATCACCTAGATCCAGTAGGAGAAACAACTGGAAACCGCGGTCGCCGACGACGTCCTTCTTCACATAGATCTGCAGGCGCTTGCCGGCCCCTTGCAGGTGGGCAAAGCCCGCTTTGCCCATCAACCGCAAGGAGACGATGCGACCGGCCACGCGCACGTCGCGCTTTTGGGCCTCCAATTCCCCGCCCGGGGTCTGACCGTATTTATCCACAAGCGTGGCGGGAGTATCAGTCCAGCGGAATTCCCGAGGATACGGATCAAAACCCAGTTCCTGGATCTGCTGAAGTTTCTTCTGGCGCTGTTCAAACTGGTCGCGCGGCTCAAATTGCAAAGGGAGAATCCTTTCAGACGCGGTAGCAGGGGAGTATAGCGGCCCACACCGCCCCCGGGCAAGGAACCAGGCCGCGTCTAAGGTGCGGGAGGGAGTGGACTTCTGCAACACTTGCCTTCAATTCGTAGGTCTTCGTAAGAAAACCGGCGCAACCGATGAAGCTCCTGGGAGGTATGAAGAAAACTGTGCCATTGTGAAAAGCTTTTGTTATACTCGTGTTCCTGTTCCCCCGGAGAAACTCTTGTGCGAGACCGCAGCGGTTTCCCTTCCCACCGCGGCACCTCCGTCAAAGAGGATTGGCGTGCCTGGCTGCCAGAACCTAAAGCCCAGGTTTTCCACAAATACGTCCAGCGACTCGAATCCTGCTACGCGATGTGGAGCGTTTCGCTCAATGAGGCCATCGAATTGCGTCAGGATGGGCGGCTGGGGAAATCCGTGCAGGCAATCGGAGTCTCCTCAGGGCTCTGCCGGCTGTTGACTGAACCGCTCGCAGGCATGCTCCGCGCGCTGCAACAGCATGCAAAGCATTACGGCACCATGCCAAATGCCGCGCCTCTCGATCCTGCAAATTTTCAAGGACAAAGGGGCCAGCGATCGGCCCGCGTGAGCGGGCTTCTGAATTGCGTGCTGTTCACGCACCGGCTGCAGTTCCTCCATAAAGTGAACACGCTGGGGGAGATGGTCGAGGACCTGGGGAAGGATTTTCGGCAAGCAGCGGATGAGCTCACCGCTGGGGTCTCGGTGGACCCTAAGGAGATGTGGGATGAGGTGGATACAGGTCACTACGACTTGAATACGTGCTTGAGAGAAGCCGTTATCCTGTTGAAATCGTTCCTGGTCGCCCTTCCCGAGGACCAACTGGGGGCTTTCGAGACGACCGTGCGTGAACAGTCGGAGCCCCGAGTAGAGGAAGCCCCCACCCGTCAGCATGTGATCCGCCATAGACGAATGCCCGCGATCGCGGGAGAATAGTGTAGCCTGCTTGCCCACAATCCCGCTGGACAGAAACCCGGCGAACAAAGGCGTGTTTATATGGATATGCGGGCTAAAGCCAGGACAACTCAAGGGGGTATCCGGCGCATCGGAAAGACTGGATGCGCCGATATTGGACCGTTGGCCCGAAATCGACCAAGCGATCCGAATGCGTCGACTTCCCGACAGGCCGCCAGGGCGGTGACTGAAGGGGAGGCTATCCACCTGGCCCAGGCCGGGGACGCTGCGGCTTTTGAGTTTCTGTACCAGCTGCACAACCGCCGCGTCTACGCCTTGTGCCTGCGGATGGTGAATAACCCGGCAGACGCAGAAGACTTGATGCAGGAAGCTTTTCTGCAGCTCTTCCGCAAGATCGGGACCTTCCGAGGAGAGTCGGCATTCTCGACCTGGTTGCACAGAATGACGGTCAACGTGGTGCTGATGCGACTCCGCAAGAAGTCGCTACCTGTGGCCTCACTCGAAGAAACGACGGAGCCAGACGAGGAAACAGGCGGCCCAAGGAAAGACGTAGGCGCGCCGGATTTGCGCTTGAGTGGCGCGGTGGACCGGGTCAATTTGCAACGATCGGTTGAGAAGCTTCCGCCGGGCTACCGGACGGTTTTTGTGCTGCACGACGTCCAGGGGTACGAGCACAACGAGATAGCAGACATTATGGGATGTTCCGTGGGAAATTCGAAGTCGCAGTTGCACAAGGCGCGCACGCGATTGCGCGATTTGCTCCAGGAAGAAGTGCGCGAGCAGGCGCGACAGGAACGCCATGCCGCGAAAACGCAGATGGCAAGCGACGATTGAACTACAATGAGCGTAACTGACGGTGTGCATGCGACTTCACGGCGAAACATCAGGGAGTTGCGCCGAAATGAGTTGAAGGAAGTCGAGCGGGACAACTTTCCAGGGGTTGTCCTCTTGGAGTGAAGGGCTATGGAGTGTAAAGACGTAGAAATCGCAGTGGAGCGGGAAGGTCTGGCACCGCTGCCGGAGGCGGCACGCGCGCATTTGGCCGGATGCAGGCATTGCCGGGAATTGGTCGAAGATTTCGCAGCCATTGTTGCTGTCGCGAAGGAATTGTCCCTGGAAGTCGAGCCACCCGTGCGCGTGTGGGTTCGCCTGCGGGCGCAACTAGAAGCGGAAGAAATTATCAAGGAGCCCGTGGCCACGCCCGACGCGGAGCCCTCGTCCTGGTGGCATGGCTGGGGCGATCTCTTCCGTAGCCGGGCTCTTGCCACCGCAACCGTGGGCCTGCTCATCGCGTTCGCTGCTTTTCTTCAGATCCGCACGGACACCAGCTTGACTGCGCCGACTTCACTTGCAACACCCGGAGCGGCCTGGGAATCCATTAGCGCAACGCGGCTGGCGCTCAGCGAGCAGGAACCAGTGGCAAGAGGGATGATTCTCGCGAGCACCGCCCCGGTGGATGCATCGTTGCGCGAGAATCTTCAAGAAGTCGACGATTTCATTGCGGACTGCGAGCGCCGCGTGAATGAAGCGCCGCAGGACGATCTGGCGCGCGAGTATTTGACAAACGCCTACCAGCAAAAAGCGGAATTACTGTCCGCGATGATGGATCGCGGAGGGAGTGTTAACTGACATGGGCATTCAAATGATGAGACGGAGCATCGCGCCGGTACTCGGGTCGGGAATGCTTTTGTTGGCTGGCTTGCCCGCTCAAGCTGCGGGGCAACATCTGGAAAAGCATTTTGCGGTGAAGGGCCGCCCGGTGGTCGTGATCCACAACGTTGCGAACGGCCGTATTGAGGTGAAGTCCTGGAAGAACGCGGAGGTTGACGTTGTGGCCAATCAGGCCTCCAACAAAATCGGCTTTGATGTGGAACAAGCGGGAGACCGCGTCGATGTGATCGCCACGATTCTGGATACATCGGCGCAACCCATGGAGCTGGAAGCCAATTTGCAACTCACCGTGCCGGAAGAAACCGAACTGCAACTCAAGACGGAGACCGGCCTGATCTATGTTGAGCAGGTCATGGGGGACATGACGCTGGAGAGCGTTGCCGGGGACGTGCACCTAAGGGAAGTGTCGGGTTACATCATCGTCCGGACTACTGGGGGTTCGCTGGTCTGCACACAATGCGCCGGCAAACTGGATTTCAAATCCATCAGTGGCGGAGCGCAAGTTCTGCAGCCGGCGCTAAACAACGTCAGTCTGTTCACTACCTCAGGCAACATTCTTTTTGACGGGGATTTTGTGCGCACCGGGCTGTATACGATGAAGAGCGGCAAAGGCCTTGTCGAAGTTCGCTTCTCGGGTAACGATTCGTTTGACCTCAACGCCCAGACCACCTTGGGAACGGTTGACAATCAGGCAGCCGCGTACCTGAAGCCGGATTCGCACGGCGTCCGGCATCTGGCATCGAAGTTCACGAAAGGCCTGTTCGGAACCGTCGGGCAAGGCCTCGCGAAAGTCGAACTCTCTTCCTACAGTGGTACAATTCGCATCCTGAAGCGCGATTAGTTTCGCGCCAGAATCGCGTGACGACAACGCCTCCTTCGCGCGGGCCGCAAGCTCGCGTCCCGGTTCTATGCCTCGCTGGTTTCATGGGTTCCGGCAAGACGACCATCGGTAGCCTGCTGGCGCGGCAGCTCGCGTGGCGGTTTGTCGACCTTGATGAACGAATCGAAGAATCTGCCGGCCTCAGGATTCCGCAGATATTCGAGCGCTTCGGTGAAGTGGCTTTCCGCCAGATCGAGGCCGATCAGCTGCGCGCGGCGCTGGGGCGCGCGTCCGAGCTCAAAGAAGGGACGATACTCGCCCTTGGCGGCGGCACCTACGCGCAAGCGGGATGCCCGGAATTTCTGCGGGCTGCCGGCGCCGCAGTTCTATGGCTGGATTCGCCGATAGAAGTGTTGCTCTCGCGCTGTATGACCATGACCGGCCGGCCGCTGTTTCGCGACGAATCCAGCTTCCGCGCGCTTTACGCGCAGCGTCTTCCCTCTTATCAACTTGCTGATTATCGCGTGGACGGCTCCGGCGAACCAGCGCAGGTTGTGGCGGAAATCCTGGGCCGAGGCATTGTTGCGTCCGGCGGAAATACCCCGCATCTGATGGTTGAGAAACCCCTGCCCTGAGAGAGAATGGTCACGGGGGTAAGAGGCACCGTGAAATTTAGAACCGCTTGGCTTGGAATCGCTTTCGGAATTGTGACGTGCGCCGCATTCACTCTCGCGGCTCAAAAGAAGGGTGCCGCATCGTCCGGCGGGGGTATCCTCGCGCAGGACAAAGGCAAATTCACCATCAAGCTCGATGGCCAAACCGTCGGCCATGAGGAATTTGAAATCGCGCCGTCCGGCGGAGGCTGGCTGGCCAAGGGCACGACCGACCTCAAGCCACCGGAGGGCGGAGCCAGCAAAGTCACGGGCTCGCTTACACTCCAAGCCGACGGCGCGCCCGTCAGCTACGATTGGACTTCACAGGCGGAAAAAACAAATGGGGCGCACATTCTGTTCGCCAATGGCATCGCCAAGATCACACTGCAGATGCAAGGCGCGCGCCCGTGCACGGCCGCGGAAATAGCGGATCCACACCGCACACAGCCTTGCTTTTTCGAACAGGATCTTTCGTTCAACACGCCGCTCATAGCCGTTCTGGACAATAACCTTTACCATCAATATGCGATCCTTGCAGGCATCTACGACTGGTCGAAGCGCGGCGTGCAAACTCTTCCCGTGATTGTTCCGCAGGAACTGACGCCTGGTTCGATTACCGTACAATCCACGGGATCTGCCAGTGCTGACGGCAAGACCTACGAAGGGCTCAGGGTGAACACATCTGATCTCGAGATCCTGCTTCTCCTGGACAACAATCACCGCTTGATGCGGCTGGAAGTCCCGGAGGCCAAAGTTTCCGTGATTCGCGAGTAGCGCTGACCTTGCCGATCTGGATCACTTCTTCGAATAAAAAAACGCGGCACCCCATTGAGCCGGGGCACCGCGTTTGTTCGTGCTCTCGATTAAAGCAAATTTATCGCGCGAGCGGTCTCTGAAACACCGGCTTGCCTTGAGTTCCAAAGGGCGCGCCCGGACGCCGCAGCGGATAGCCCTGCGGAAGGCCATGGGTGTGCGATTGCGCAAACCCATGCGAATGGCCGGCGCCGATGTGGCCGTTGGCATTGCCATTCGCCGACGCGGGCTGCGGCAGCCGCGCCGGATTACCGATAGGGCGGAGATTGACGGGCGTCACGTGAACATGGACTGCCATTGTTCCCAGTCCAGTTGCCGCAGGAACGGACGCAATCCCTGGATGAACGGATCTTCCAGCAACGCTTCGCCGTCGGATTCCGGGATAAAGAAACGGTTCAAGCCGACGTTGAGCGCCTCGGAAATCTTCTCCAGCGTGCCGAGGCTCGGCGTCATCTGACCGCTTTCGATGCGCGAGAGGTAGGAGCGCGAGACCTTCGAGCGCGATTGCAGTTGGCTCTGGGTCATGCTGCGCGATTCACGCAACTGGCGAATGCGCTGGCCGATGTTTTCGACCGTCTCCTGGTTGACGAATTTTTCCGACGCCGGTTCGGTGGCTGTTTCCTCCGGGGGTGCCGGTGGAGGAATCAGGAACTCCAGGCGCTGAGGCAGGGCCCGCACGCAGCGGCGGCAATTTCCCGTGCGCGTACGGTATTGGACCAAACCGCAGGTCTTGCAGCGGATGACTTCCCGATCCAACTCTAACGAGTTCATCGCTTCTTTATCTAGATTTGCCGACACCGGAACTCCTCGCTGACAGTATTTCCGGCGTGCGGATATAAGAGAGGAACGTCGGAACGTTCTCGGGGAAGGCAGCTTACTGGCGCACCGGGAGTATCGTGTGAATCGTGATTTTCTGTCAAGGGTATTTTTGTACTATTTTTACGTTCTCTTCCCGCGCTTCGCCATTCTACGCCCGGTTTTCGCCTGTTCCGACGGCCAGCAGCGAATTCTCGCTCTGTCTCTTTCCACAATCTGTGGTAGCCCCCGCAGCCCGCTACACCGCTTGTGGTATCTTCTCTGTTTACGGATCGGCGCGCCGTTGACCCGAATCCTCAAGCTGGTATTTCCTTTGATGTATTGTTTTCGCCTTCGCGTAACTGTGGTGGTTTCCACCGTGGGAGGCAGAATGGCTCCGTCGAGTAGCGACACTTAAGGTAAGCTACCGCCTTTCCAAGGAGGAATCGAATGCCGAGCCGCGAGGACGCCTGGAAACTTCTCTGCGAATACACTGCGTCCGAGAGCCTGCGCAAACACATGCTCGCGGTCGAAGCATGCGTGCGCGCTTACGCGCGTAAAGCCGGCGCCGACGAGGAGCTTTGGGGCATCGCTGCGCTGCTCCACGACTTCGACTACGAACGCTGGCCCAATCAGGAGCACCTCGCCGATCAGGGGCATCCCTCCGAAGGCGCAAAAGTCCTGCGCGCGCAGAGCTACTCCGAGGAGATCATTCGCGCGATTCTCTCGCATGCGGATTACACCAACGTCCCGCGCGAATCCGCACTTGAGCACACATTGTTCGCCAGCGACGAGATTGCAGGCTTTCTAACCGCCTGCGCTTACGTGCGCCCGTCGAAAAGCATCCTCGATCTTGAGGTTGACTCGGTGAAGCGCCGCCTCAAAGACAAACTCTTTGCCAAAGGCGTCTCCCGCGAGGATGTCCGCAAAGGCGCCGAAGAGCTGGGCATTCCGCTCGAAGAACACATCAAGTTTTGCATTGCCGCGATGCGAGAACACGCGGATGCCCTCGGTCTCCGCGGCAGCTTGTGAGCAGAGTATGATTTAGAAAAGCGTTGCTTGCTAACTTCACGCGATTTCGCGGAAGGCTCGAATCACGCTAGAATGATAGAGAATGCTAGCCCAAATTGAAGGCTTCGACGCGACTGCCGGCCGGCGTCCGCGGCGGAAAACCTACGGCGTGAAGGTGGGACACGTGTGTGTGGGTGGCGGCGCTCCCATCGTTGTGCAATCCATGACGAACACGGACACCGCCGATATTGAATCGACTTTCAAGCAAACGATGGAACTAGCGGAGGCTGGCTCGGAGATCGTGCGCTGGACTGTCAACGTACCGGATGCGGCGGCAGCCGTGCCGGAAATCAAGAAACGGCTGCTCGATGCGGGATGCAAAGCGCCGATCATCGGCGACTTTCACTACAACGGGCACGTGCTGCTGACGAAATATCCAGCATGCGCGAAGGCGCTGGACAAGTACCGCATCAATCCCGGCAACGTGGGCGCAGGACAGCGCCGCGATGAGCAGTTCTCCACTATCTGCAAGGTCGCGCGGGACAACGGCAAGCCCGTTCGCATCGGCGTGAATGGCGGCTCGCTCAATCAAGAGCTGGTCATGCGCAAGATGCAGGAGAACACGGACAAAAATCTCGGCAAAGAATCCGAAGAAATCATCAACGATTGCATGGTGATTTCCGCGCTGGAATCGACGGAACTCGCGCTTGAATCCGGACTGCAGCACGACCAAATCATCATTTCGTGCAAGACTTCGCGGCCGCGCGATCTCATCACCGTGTACCGCGATTTGTCGGCGAAGACCGAACAACCTTTGCACTTGGGCCTGACCGAGGCAGGGATGGGCATGAAGGGACAAATCTGGTCGGCAGCGTCGCTCGGCATTCTGCTTTACGAAGGCATTGGCGATACGATCCGCATTTCGCTGACGCCGCGCCCGGGCGGCGACCGGCGCGAAGAAGTTTACGCTGCATGCGAATTGTTGCAGGCGCTCGGGCTGCGTTCGTTTGCGCCGAGCGTGACCGCTTGCCCCGGCTGTGGGCGCACTACCAGCACCACGTTCCAGGAATTGGCCGAACGGATCCAGAGCTACATCCGGGACATGATGCCCGTTTGGAAAACGCAGTACGAAGGCGTCGAGGAAATGACCCTGGCGGTGATGGGATGCATCGTCAACGGTCCGGGGGAATCCAAGGCCGCGAACATCGGCATCAGCCTGCCCGGAACTGGCGAAGCGCCGCGCTGCCCTGTGTACATCGACGGGAAAAAGGACGTGACACTGGAAGGCACCTACGATGAGCTCGCTGTCGCCTTCCAGACTCTGGTTGACAACTACATCGCAAGAAAATATCCCCGAAAAACTGCAGAAACCGTGCATCATTGAACCGCACTTCGCCGCGATCTGCGTTGAGCGAGAGTCAGGCCTGTCAAATGGTTCGGCGTCTGGCCTACGGAAGAAGCGGGGACTGGGGCGTGGCGATGCTGCGTAATCTCTCCAATAAAGTCGTGCGCGCTCTCGAATAGGCGTGGCGGTCGTCAAGCAACTGGAACGCCCAGTGCGCACCCATGGCAATGGCATGGATCTCGAAGGCCAGTCGAGTGGGATCGGCTTTGGGGTCGAGGTGGCCGGCCTTTTGCGCCTCATAAACGGCCCGGGTGATCACGTCAATCCACTCGTGCATGATGGCCGCGATGCGGTCGCGTACGACCCCGCGCCTGCTGTCGAACTCGAAGGAAGCAGCGCTGAAGAAGCATCCTCCTCGGAAGACGCGCTTCTCGACCATAGCCAGCCAGTACTCAAGCAGGCCCCACAGTCGTGGCATACCCTTGGGCGCGGCGATGGCCCGCCGTGTTACTTTCTGGATGAATATCTGCCGGGCCGTTTCGACGGTCGCTAACTGCAGATCTTCCTTGGAACCGAAATGCGCAAAAAGACCGCTCTTGCTCATGTGGAGTTGTTCAGCGAGAGACCCAACGGTGAGGCCCTCGAGACCCTGGACCGAGGCAAGGTCGACGGCGCGAGAGAGGATGGCCTGGCGGGTGCGGAGCCCGCGGGCCTGGCGGTGGGGGCCTGTCTTTTTGCGAGGAGAGTGGGCGGCCTTAGGCATGGGAAGAGTGTAGCACGGAGAAATAAATAGCACGAACGTTCGTATTCTGTGATATGCTCCACGGCCAGAGGTTCGGCCATGGGAATCCGCTCCTTCTTTGGTTTGTTCGCGCTTCTCGCCTTGCTGCCCGCCGCGGGATGCGCGCCCTTCGCAGCGCAAGCGCAGGAAATCCCCCTTAAACATTGCGACGCGCTGCCGGTCATCGAAGTGATGATTGGCAACGAGCCCATGTTGTTTCTCGTGGACACGGCGGCCAACTCCATGCTGAATCTCAAGTCGTTCACCGAGGGACGAGCACTC
>QHYF01000013.1:0-37695 GCA_003224075.1 Acidobacteriota bacterium | reverse complement strand
CTTGAACGAGGTCGTCGTGGGCGGCACGAAATTGATGGGGTTGAAGCTGATGGCTATCGACCTGTCGGCGGTCGGAAACGCTTGCGGGCAGAAGATCGACGGCATCCTCGGGGTAGACCTCCTGGCGAAATTGGGAGCAACGATTGACATGAAGCGTCAGTTGGTGCACGTAACGACGGCGAGCGAGAATCGCGGCAATGCACTTGCGGCCGAGATGAAAAGCGAGATGCGACGCTGCTTGAATGCGTTCAACGAGTCGGACGAAAAAACCTTCACCGAGTGTCTCGACCCCAAGATCGTGCTGTTCACCGTGGGTGCCGAACTTTATGGCCGCGAGCAGGCCATCGGGTATTTTCGCGAGCGCTACTTTCACCAAAAGCCGGCAGCGCGACTGGAAATCCAGGAAAGCGCTTTTCACCCGATCGGAGAAGCAGTCTGGTACGAATACCAGTTCACGATTGAATCGGCGCGGGGCGTCTTGCGCGGACGGGGCATGGCGATGTGCCGCAAGTCCGACGGACACTGGCGAATGGCAAGCATGCATCATTCGGTCGTGGAGTTCGAACCAGCGGCGGTTGCCAGTCAAAACTGATAAGAGACCTGCAAAACCGCGACCGAAGTCTCATATCAAGCGAGTGTCAGGCCACTAGCTCGCGATTTCCCCTGCAACGGGTGGCGCCGATGACGCTGCAGTGGTGTGCTAGAATTTTGCTGTTGTCTGAACCTCTGTGAAGCAGGAAATCGCGCTTTGAAAATCAGCCGGGAAGACGTGATGCGTGTGGCGGAGCTGGCCTATCTCGATTTGAGCGAGACGGAGCTGGAGACGTACCGCGCGCAAATTGACGAGATTCTGGAATACATCGGGAAGCTGAACGAGCTGGACACCGCCAAGGTTGAGCCGATGGCGCAAGTTCTGACTGGTGATCAGCAGGCGGACGCAACGCTGCGGGAGGACCTGGTGGTGCCGTGCGCGGTGGCTGAGGACGTCCTAAAACACGCGCCCGATCCCGAGCCGCCGTATTTTCGGGTGCCGAAGGTGATTGAGAGGTAGTGGCGAGTGACAAGCGGCGAGATAGCATGACGACGAACTGGACAATTGACGGCGTGAGGGAAGCCCTGGCGGCGAAGAAGATTTCGGCAGGGGAACTGGCAGGCGAGTTTTATAAGCGAATTGAGGCGCGAAATCCGGAGCTGAATGCGTATCTGGCGTTGTCGCCGGAGCGCGCTCGGAGGCAAACGGACAAGATTGATGCGCTGGTGGCTGCGGGAAAGCCGTTGCCGCCGCTGGCCGGCGTGCCCGTGGCGATCAAAGACGTGATCAGCACACGCGGCATTAAAACGACTTGCGGGTCGAAGATTCTCGAAAATCATATTCCGGCTTACGATGCCACGGCCGTCGAGCGGCTGGAAGCGGCCGGTGCGGTCATTCTCGGCAAAACGAACTGCGACGAATTTGCGATGGGCAGTTCGAACGAGAACTCCGCTTATGGACCGGTGAAGAACCCTGTGGCGCCGGACCGCGTACCCGGCGGCTCAAGCGGGGGTTCTGCGGCGGCCGTTGCGGCAGGGCTGGCCGTGGCGGCGCTGGGAACGGACACGGGGGGATCGATCCGCCAACCTGGAGCGCTTTGCGGGATTCCCGCGATGATGGGCAGTTACGGACGCGTCTCCCGTTACGGGTTGATTGCGTTTGCGTCGTCGCTGGATCGGATTGGGCCGTTGGCTACCAATGTGGGAGATGTCGCGGCAATTCTGCAGGTCGTCGCAGGGCGCGACCCACACGACTCGACCTCAACAACGACGCCCGTACCGGACTATCGCGCAGAGCTTGAGAAACCTGTGAAGGGACTACGACTGGGCATCCCGAAAGAGTATTTCGGCGAGGGGATGGAAGCAGGCGTCCGGCAGAAGATCGAGGCGGGCATCGCAATCTTCAAGAAGCTGGGATGCGGACTGGTTGAAATCCGCATGCCGCACACGGATTACGCCATCGCGGCTTACTACATCATCGCGACGGCGGAAGCCAGTTCCAACCTGGCCAGGTATGACGGCGTGCGTTATGGCTTGCGCGTGCATGGCGATTCCCTGCTCTCGATGTATCGCAAGACACGAGGCGCGGGATTTGGCGCGGAAGTGAAGCGGCGGATTGTGCTTGGCACGTACGTCCTGTCGGCGGGTTATTACGACGCTTACTACCTGAAGGGGCAAAGAGTGCGTTCCCTGATCGCCCAGGATTTCCGCGATGCGTTTACGAAAGTGGATGCCATTCTGACGCCAACCTCGCCGGTGCCGGCGTTCAAACTGGGCGAGCGCACGGACGACCCCCTTCAAATGTATCTAGCTGATATATATACAGTTACAGGCTCACTCGCAGGCGTCCCAGGTATTTCAGTGCCCTGTGGCAAAGTCGGCGGAAAGCTGCCGGTCGGGTTGCAAATCTTTGGTTCGGCTTTTGGAGAAGCACGCGTCTTGCAACTGGCACACGCATTCGAGCAGGCCGGCGGCGCCAGCGTCTGACATTTCTGCGAGTTGATCGAGAGAACGTGCCAACCCCGGTGAGGATTATCCAGAATTTGGCTCGCGCGCAGAGAGAATTGTTGCGCGCCGCCGATGCTGTGCCGCCGGACCTATGGAAGACGAGCCCCAGCGACGGCCAGTGGTCGGCTGGGGAACTGGTCGGCCATTTGATCATGGTCGAGCGAGCCATCATTGGCCGTGCTGATGAGTTGCTCGAGAAGCCGCCCAAATCGCTGCCTTTTTTCAGGCGATTCCATGTTCCGATGGCTCTGGTCGAATCCCGTCTGATCCGTCGAAAGACGCCAATTCCTCTCGACCCTCAACTGGTGCGCGAAAAAGAAGAGATGCTCGCGGAGCTCCGGCGGGTTCGTGAACGAACCCTGGCATTTATTGAGGAAACGAAGGAACGCGATCTGAACAAGTACCACATGCCCCAGGCGTTTCTGGGAACGCTCAACACTTATCAGTGGTTCCAATTGATCGCCTCTCATGAGCTGCGCCACACAAAACAGATGAGAGAGATCGTCGCCAGCCTACCGAAAACAGTAAGGAGATTGCAAAAGTAGAACATTTTTGCCTCTTGCTGTTCCTTTGTTTTCCCTTCGTACTAGACGTTTTCGGTGTGGGAAAATGTGGAAAAGCGCTGTTTTTGCCGGGCTTTAGAGAGAAAGTACTAGGCACTTCGTTTTTGGCCTTCGGAACGGAACGACTATTGCTCAGAAAAAATGCAGCGCCTAAGCTACACAAAGCATCAAAGAAAGTGTGGCCGATGTGCGGCGGAGTAGAGGAGCTAGGGCCATGGTTACTGTGAAGTCGAGCCAAAAGATCTTCACCGATTCGGAAGTGGCGAGCTTGACCGGCATTTGCGTCGAGCACGTGCACAATTTCGCCAAGAGCCGCCACCTGGGCTTTATCGCGCGGGCAGCGGAAGCGGCAGGTATCAATGCGGACCAGTGGCTGTTCACGCTTTCGGACCTGATGGTTCTGGTGACGCTCTTTCCGAAATGCTCGCACTGAAGCGCTAGATTCCATTTGAGATTTGGGTGGCTCCACGGCGAGGTCGTGGAGCCATTCGTGTTTCTGGAGGCCAAGGCCCAGGTTGCAGGTTAGAAAGGCACGGGGGTATGCTCGCCATAGAGGCAAACCGGACCGCCTCACAGGCATCGCACACCATAGGGTAAGGCCGAATGACGGGATCGTCCAAGAACTTCACTCCAATCTATTGCGTCGCTCTTCTGACGTGCATCCCAGGCAGTACCCCTCCCCAGAAGGAGCAATCCGTCGCTCCGGCGCAAAGTACGAACAAGGAGTCGCAGACGGGAATGCCCGTACTGCCGCGGGGAAAGAAGCTCGTTCTGAAGGACGGAACGTTTCAGTTGGTCCGAAGCTATAAGCGAAGCGGGGAACGGGTCCGCTATTACAGCGCTGAACGAGGCGATTGGGAAGAGATCCCTGCCGCCATGGTGGATTGGGATGCGACGGCGAAGGCCGAGGCGGCAGAACAAAGCGAGGAAGATGCACTCGCCCAGAAGATCCACACGCAGGAGCAAGCTCAGAGAATTGAAACAGTCATGGATGTGGATGCAAGCCTCCAAGTGGCGCCAGGGGTTTTCTTGCCGCCGGGAGAAGGAATGTTCGTGGTCGAAGGAAAATACGTAGCGCCCCTGGAGCAGGTGGGCTCGGAGGTCAAGACGGATAAGAAACAGTTTCTCAAGCAGGTGCTTTCGCCCATCCCGATCGTGCCAAGCAAACGCAACGTAGAAATCCCAGGTCCGAAGGCCAAGACCCGGGTGACGAACGCGCAGGTGGAGTTTTACCTGCGCGAGGCGCCGCCCGATCCGGACCGTACCACGCCAATCGTGAAGAGCAGCCGGCCGGGAGAATCGGGACCAGAAGTGGAACTCGTGCGGGCAACGGTGAAAAGCAATAAGCGGCAGTTGGAATCGATTAGGAGCCTGTTCGGAGAGCAAATGGAGGAGAAACGCGCTACGATTTCGATCCAACGCTGGGAAATTGCGCCAACTGTCTTTCGTTTCACGTTGAGCGAACCTCTCCCGCCAGGTGAATACGCGCTTGCCGAGATTTTGCCGGACGGCATGAACCTGTTCGTGTGGGACTTTGGAGTGGACCCCACCACGGGCGTGAAACCCACGACGCCTCCGAAAAAGAAAAACGATCACTGAATTCGCGGAAAGCAGGGAGAACTCAGAGGCGGGCGAATCCTGCTGCCCTGGGTGTAAAGCCGGAGAAAACGGAAAGAAAAAGAATCTTCGCTTATCTAAGTCTAACCGTGCCGTGTCCCGGCGGGGGACGAGAGGACCTCCCGCAATATGTCGAGCACATCAGAGGTGTGGAAGGGCTTTTGCAAGCAGAAAGGTTCACTGCGATTGGATGTTCCCTGGGCCGTTTCAATCAAATCCCCGGTCATGTAGATCAAGACGGGCTTTTGCGCCCCGGCAGCTTCTAGGAGGTGGCTGGAGGCGTCTCGCCCTTCCGTCGCGAAGCCACCCGGAGAAAGGTGCAAATCGCAGAGCAGCACGTCGTAGCTGGAGCGCCTGACCTGGGCGAGGGCTTCTTCGATGGTAGCCGCACAATCTACCCGCAAGCCTTGGGCAGAGAGGCCTTCCTGGAGAAGCATGCGAAGGCTTTCTTCGTCATCGAGGACGAGAACGGCACGACCCTTGAGAGAATCGGCTGGCGGCCTGACGCCTTCCGATGATACGAGGCCGGCATGCGAAGGATCGGGAAGCTTCTCTGGCTGCTGAGTGGGTGCGACTGGCAGATAGATCGTGAAGGCGGAGCCGCCAGCGGGAAGTGTTTCGGCCTCGATGTTCCCGCCGTGCTCACGAATGATGGACATGCAGATGCTGAGGCCGAGGCCGGTGCCGCCACCGGGGCGCTTCGTGGTGTAGAAGGGATCAAAGATGCGCGGAAGCGCTTCCGCGCGGATGCCGATGCCGTCATCCTGAACGGTGATCATAACGCGATTATCGTTGTGACTGGGACGGATTTGGATGCGGCCGGTGTCGCGGATTTCCTGGATGGCCTGCTCGGCGTTGGTGACAAGATTCAGAAAAACCTGGATAAGCTGGTTGGCGTCGCCGATCACGCCGGGAAGATCAGGCTGCGGGCGGAAATCCACGGCGATGTTGTTGCGGCGAAGCGAATGTTCGTGCAACTGGAGGGTTCGCTCGAGGAGGCTATTGACGTCGAGCGGTCTTTTCTGGGGCGAAGCAGGGCGCGAGAATTCGAGAAGATTCTGGACGATGCGCGCGGCGCGCCGGGCCTGCCGGTGCGTAAGATCCAACTGGCGCTTGCTGGAGTCATCGGTTCCCTCGCGTTCGCGGAGAAGTTCGGTAACACCGAGGATCGCCGTGAGAGGATTGTTCAATTCATGGGCGACACCAGCGAGCATCTGCCCCATGGCCGCTAGTTTTTCCGCCTGGATGAGCTGCTCCTCGAGACGCTTGAGGTCGGTCACGTCGCGGCCGGAGAGAACCACCCCCTCGATTTCCCCTTTTTCGTTGCAAAGCGGACTGAAATTGAATCGGACGCGGCGCCAATCGCCCTGTTTGTGGCGTACGCGAACTTCCAGTGAGGCGAAAGTTTGCTTGCCGGCGACGATGTCCCGGTAAAGTGTCAGGGCAGCCGGTAAGTCCTCGGGGTGCGTGCGGCCGCCAAATTCCATGTCTTGCAATTCTTCAACGTCGTACCCGAGGACCTCTTTGCAGCGAGGGCTGACAAACGTGTAATGAGCGGCGGTGTCGAGCACCAAGATGAGATCGGGGAAGTTGTCGACAAGACGCCGGGCAAATTCCTGTTGTTGGTGGAGGCGGCGTTCCATCTCACGCCGCTCGGTAACGTCCAGGAGCGATCCCTGGTAGCGCACCACGCGGCCGGCGTTATCTCGAACAGCGCCAGCGGTGTTCAGACAAACAATCGAGGTGCCATCCCTGCGGACTAACGTAATTTCCCGGCCCTGCATCATCGGCTGGCGCTCAACCTGCTCCTTGACGATTTTCCGCTCGGCGCGGTCGACAAAAATCTCAGGGACCTGTCTTTTCAGCAACTCCTCCTTGGAATCATAGCCGAGCATGCGCACTAGGGCGGGATTGGCGTCCAAGATGGTCCCCTCGGGCGTAGTGATGTAGATGCCTTCCTGGAGCGACTCAAACAATTCGGTGAAACGTGCTTCGTTCCTACGGAGGGCGGATATATCGCGCGCAAGGACGGTGACGCCATGGATTTGGTCGTCGCGCATCATGGCGTGGGCGACACAGTCGAAGTAAAACACCGCGGTGTGACTCTTCAGGCGCACCTGGACAACCCCGGACCATTGGCGGCGCTCAAGGAAACGGGGCATCGCGCGTTTCACGAGCTCCGGTCCTTCACCACTGCCATCCTGCACAAACTCGCTCAGGGGCCGACCGATAATCTGCTGGAAAGGCGTCGCCACGAGATCGGAAAAGCTGCGGTTGACAGCGCGAACCTGGCCGTCGAGCGAGAGCGCCAGCAACACATCATCGAAAGAGTCGATCAGGTCGCGATAGCCCTGTTGGGACCGGGAGATGATTTCGAATAGCTGATCGAGTTGCCTGTCGCTTGGTGCGACTACCTCGTGCTGTTCCAGGCCACGCATCAGGCCTCGCAGCTCGGAGATCTCCTGGGTCTTTTTCCACGTGTAAAGGGTAAAGAGGATCACCAGGATGACGAGACCGATCGGCAAGGCTTCGAAGCGGTGCGCAAGAGAACGGATGGAATCCCAGGATGTCCAGGCGTAAGCCAGCCCAAGGAGAAAAAGGACAAGGAGGGTTAGCCGCCAAAGCTCGCCCTGCCGCTTTTCAAACTGTTCGAAGCGGGAGGAAATCACGGAGTGGCTATGAGCGCTCCGTGAGGAATCGCCGGTCGGGCGCTGGTCTGTGTGGTCTTCGTTGAACATGAAATTAGGCGGAACCCCGCATGATTGCCGAGCATCCGTCGGTAATGCGCATCCTGTTTATTTTAGGAATTCCAACTGCATTTCAGCAATGGAAGCGACAATCGGAAGTTCCTGAAGGACACCGGTACCGGTTGCGCACAATGAAAACGGCGTCCCGATCGCAACCGGGACGCCGTTTAGCTTGTTTCCCACACGTCGGAGGGCTAACCCTCCGCGGCAGCGTCGGCTTCGGTGTCCTTCTGGAGGAAGTCGAGCGCGGCCGCTTCTTCAGCGGTGAGCTCGGCGGCCTCCGGAATCTCCTCGAGCGGAACAGGCGCGGGCATTTCCGTCAACAACTGAATGCTGCGGTAGTGCTCGAGGCCCGTCCCAGCGGGGATAAGGCGGCCCATGATGACGTTTTCCTTGAGCCCACGGAGATAGTCGACCTTGCCGGCGACGGCAGCTTCCGTGAGCACGCGAGTCGTTTCCTGGAAGCTCGCAGCGGAAATGAACGAATCGGTCGAGAGCGACGCCTTGGTGATGCCGAGAAGGAGCGGACGGCCCGTTGCCGGGCGGCCACCCCGCTTCAGCACCTCATCGTTTTCCTCGCGGAAGCGGAACTTGTCCACCTGCTCCTCGAGAAGGAACGAGGTGTCGCCGACATCCTCGACCTTGACCCAGCGCATCATTTGCCGTGCGATGGTCTCGATGTGCTTGTCGTTGATGTTCACGCCCTGGAGGCGGTAAACCTCCTGGATGGCATTGACTAGGTACGATTGCGTGAACTTTTCTCCCAGGACGGCGAGCAAGTCGTGCAGGTTGAGCGGGCCGTCGATGAGGGCTTCGCCGGCCTTGACGTGGTCGCCTTCCTGAACGTTGATGTGCACACCCCGCGGGATGGAATATTCCTTCGTGGTTTTGCCATCCTCGCTCTCGACGTAGATTTTGCGCATGCCCTTGGCGATTTCGCCGTAGCGAACGGCACCGTCGATCTCGCTGATGACCGCAGGGTCTCTCGGCTTGCGGGTCTCAAACAACTCGACAACGCGCGGGAGGCCCCCGGTGATGTCTTTGGTCTTGGTGGTCTCGCGAGGGATCTTCGCCAACACGTCACCGGCCTGTACGTCATCGCCATCCTGCACCATCAGGTGAGCACGGGACGGCATGAGGTACTTTTTACGGACCTTGCCGGATGAATCGCGTACGAGGATCGCGGGCTGATGCTTTTCGTCGCCAGGGGGCAGCGTGACCACGAGCTGCGACAGGCCGGTGACATCATCGACTTGCTCTTCGATGGTGAAGCCGGGGCGGAGGTCGTCAAACTTCACGGAGCCAGCCGTTTCAGTCAGGATCGAGAAGGTGAACGGATCCCATTCGGCAAGGATCTGGCCATGGGTGACGTGCTCACCGTCCTGAACGCGCAGGCGCGCGCCGTAAACGACGTGGTAGCGCTCCTTCTCGCGGCTCTTTTCATCGACGATGGCGATGAGGCCGGCGCGGTTCATGGCGATGGAGGTGCCCCCGCGGCCCTCGACGAACTTGAGGTCCACGAACTTGACCACACCGTTGTTGCGCGCTTCGAGCGTGGAGCGCTCGGAAACGCGAGTGGCGGTTCCACCGATGTGGAACGTGCGCATGGTGAGCTGCGTGCCGGGTTCACCGATGGACTGCGCGGCAATGACGCCGACGGCTTCGCCGAGCTCGACCATGCGGCCAGTGGCAAGGTTGCGGCCGTAACAGAGAGCGCAAACACCACGACGGGATTCACAGGTGAGCACGGAACGGATGCGCACGCGCTCGATGCCGGCAGCTTGCACCTGGTTCGCAAGCTCTTCGGTGATTTCCTGGTTCACGTCCACGATGACCGTGCCCTCGAAGTCCTTGATCTTATCGAGCGAAACGCGCCCAACGATGCGATCGCGCAGCGGCTCGACTTCGACGCCGGCTTCGACGATGGGCTCGACGTAAATGCCGTCGCTCGTGCCGCAGTCGCGTTCGTTGATGATCACGTCCTGAGCAACGTCGACGAGACGGCGGGTCAGGTAGCCGGAATCAGCGGTCTTGAGCGCGGTATCGGCCAAGCCCTTGCGCGCGCCGTGCGTGGAGATGAAGTATTCCAGCACGGTCAGGCCTTCGCGGAAGTTGGAAGTGATGGGTGTCTCGATGACTTCGCCGGACGGCTTGGCCATCAAGCCGCGCATGCCGGAGAGCTGGCGGATCTGCTGTTTCGATCCGCGTGCGCCGGAGTCCGCCATGACGTAGACGGGATTGATGTTGCCCTCTTTGTCCTGGTTCTCGAGGGACCTGAACATTTCGTCGGCGACTTTTTCGGTGACGTCGCCCCAGATAGCGATGACCTTATTGTAGCGCTCGCTGTTGGTGATGGCGCCGTCAAGATACTGCTGCTGGACCTTGACGCCTTCCTTTTCGGCGGTATCGACGAGCTTGTACTTGTCGCTCGGGATGAACATGTCGTCGATCCCGATCGAGATGCCGGACTTGGTGGCATAGGTGAATCCCAGGGCCTTCAGGTGATCAAGGAGGACGACAGTGTCTTCGAGCCCGAAACGCAAGTAGGCGTAATAGACGAGCTGCTGAACACCCTTCTTTTTGAGGAGACCGTTCACGTAGGGAAATTTTTCCGGCAAATGCGAATTGAAAATGACGCGGCCGACGGTCGTCTGAATGAACTGCCTCTCCATCTTCACGGGCTCGGTGTGCGTGACGTCCTGATTGTCGTACGCGGTGATGAGATCGATGACTTCGCCGGTGAAGCGCAGACGGATCGGTGTGAGCAGTTCAACTTCGCCGGCTTCGAGCGCGAGAATCACTTCGTCGGTGGCGCCGAAGACGCGGCCTTCGCCCTTTGCGCCGGGCTTAGACTTGGTCAGGTAATAGATACCGAGAACCATGTCCTGCGACGGTACGGCGAGAGGCAGGCCATGCGCGGGCGACAGAATGTTGCGCGAGCTGAGCATCAGCACCGTCGCTTCGACCTGTGATTCCGGTGAGAGCGGAATGTGCACGGCCATCTGGTCGCCGTCGAAGTCCGCGTTGAACGCGGTGCAGACGAGCGGGTGAATGCGGATGGCCTTGCCTTCGACCAACGTCGGTTCGAACGCCTGAATGCCGAGGCGGTGAAGGGTTGGAGCGCGATTCAAGAGAACTGGATGCTCGCGGATGACGTCCTCGAGAATGTCCCATACGACAGGCTCCTGCTGCTCGACCATCTCCTTGGCTTGCTTGATGGTCGTGCAGTGACCCTGAGCTTCGAGCTTGTGATAGATGAAGGGCTTGAAGAGCTCGAGCGCCATCTTTTTCGGCAAACCGCACTGGTTGAGCTTCAGCTCGGGACCCACGACGATGACCGAACGCCCGGAATAGTCCACGCGCTTGCCGAGCAGGTTCTGGCGGAAACGGCCCTGTTTGCCCTTTAGCGTATCGCTGAGGGACTTGAGCGGGCGGTTGTTCGTTCCGCGCAGAACTCGGCCACGGCGGCCGTTATCGAACAGCGCGTCCACGGCTTCCTGCAGCATGCGCTTTTCGTTGCGCACGATGACATCCGGCGCACGGAGTTCCATCAGCTTCTTCAACCGATTATTGCGGTTGATGACGCGGCGATAGAGGTCGTTGAGGTCGGAGGTGGCGAAGCGGCCGCCGTCCAAGGGCACCAGCGGGCGCAACTCCGGCGGAAGAACCGGAATCACGTCGAGAATCATCCACTCCGGCTTGTTGCCGCTCTTGCGGAAGGCTTCGAGCACTTTCAAACGCTTGGCATACTTAATGCGCTTCTGAAGAGACGGATCCGCCTTCATCTTCTCGCGGAGCTCCTCAGAGAGCTTGTCCACTTCCACGCGGCGGAGAAGCTCCTTGATGGCTTCCGCGCCCATCTTGGCGGTGAACTGGCCGGGATATTCCTTCTGCAGTTCGCGGTATTTTTCTTCGAGCAGAACTTCCCGCTCGCGGAGAATGGCGACCTCGCCGGGATCCACGACGACGAAGGCTTCGAAGTACAGGATGCGCTCGAGATCGCGCATGGAAATGTCCAGCAAGTAGCCGATGCGGCTCGGCAGACCCTTGAAGAACCAGACGTGCGAGCAAGGCGAAGCCAGCTCGATGTGGCCGAGGCGTTCGCGGCGTACTTTGCTGAGGGTGACTTCGACGCCGCACTTATCGCAGATAACGCCGCGATGCTTCATCCGCTTGTATTTGCCGCACAGGCATTCCCAGTCGGTGACGGGCCCAAAAATCTTGGCGCAGAAAAGGCCGTCGCGCTCGGGCTTGAACGTGCGGTAGTTGATGGTCTCCGGCTTGGTGACTTCACCGTGGGACCAAGACCGAATTTTTTCTGGACTCGCCAGGCTGATGCGGATGGAATCAAAATCAGCGATCAAGCTGGCGCGATCATAGGGGCTGCTGCGATACAAGGTTGTTTCCTCCCTCCCGCGTCTTGCGGCGCGGGCCGCGGTCCGATGTGTTTTGCACCGAACCGGCTGAGAACCCAACTACGCAAACTACAAACTCATCCATTCGTTGCCCTGTAAGGGCGCTCCGACCAGGTCGGAGAGCTCCCACTGGGGAAATGCCGAACTAGTCGGCTGCTTTTTCCATCGGCGGCTTCTGCCGCTTCATCAACTCGACGTCCAGACAGAGCGACTGCAACTCGCGGACAAGGACGTTGAACGACTCCGGCACGCCGGGCTCGATGCCCGGTTCGCCCTTGACAATGGCCTCGTAAATCTTCGCGCGGCCATAGACATCGTCGGACTTCGCCGTGAGCAGTTCCTGCAGGATGTGCGCTGCACCATAGGCTTCCAGTGCCCAGACTTCCATTTCGCCGAAGCGCTGGCCGCCGAACTGCGCCTTGCCGCCGAGCGGCTGTTGCGTGATGAGCGAGTACGGGCCAATGGAGCGCGCGTGAATCTTGTCGTCGACGAGATGCGAGAGCTTGAGCATGTAGATGTAGCCGACGGTAACCGGCTGGTCGAATTGATCGCCAGTCATGCCGTCGAAAAGATTGATTTTCCCGGCGTGCGGTAAGCCTGCAACTTCGAGCAGGTGACGGATTTCCGGTTCGCGCGCGCCGTCGAAAACCGGCGTGGCGAACGGGATGCCGTCGCGGAACCCTTCGGCATGCTCGATGAGCTCATCGTCGCTGAGCTTCGAAAGTGTTTTCCAGATTGCCGTTTCGCCGAACACTTCCTTGAACCACCGGCGCGCGGCCTCCGCCCGCACTTCCTTGCTGAGAAGGCGCTTGAGACTGTTACCGAGTTCCTTGGCGGCCCAGCCGAGGTGCGTTTCGAGAACCTGGCCGACGTTCATGCGCGAAGGAACGCCAAGCGGATTCAGAACGATTTCCACGGGCGTGCCATCCGGAAGGTACGGCATGTCTTCCTGGGGCACGATGCGCGCGATGACGCCCTTGTTACCGTGGCGGCCAGCCATCTTGTCGCCGATGGAGAGCTTGCGCTTCATGGCGATGTAGACCTTAACCAGCTTTATGACACCCGGGGGCAGCTCGTCGCCCTTCTTGAGTTTTTCCTTGCGCTCCTCGGTGATTTTGCGGAGCACGTCGATCTGTCGCGAGGTCATCTCCTCGACTTCCTCGATTTTCTCGATGAGGAGTGGATCCTTTTCGTTGAGCTTCAGGCGTTTGAGGTTGCGCGTGGAGATCTTTTCGATAATCTCCCGCGTCAGCTCGACGCCTTTGGTCAACAGGCGCTTGTTGGTCTTTTCGTCGTGCAGGTCGGCCTGGAGAACTTTGCCGCCGAGAAGATCCGTGAGACGCTTGAGACGCTCATCCGTGAGGATGCGGATTTCGTCGGCGAGGTTCTTCTCCAGCTTGAAGACCTGCGTGGCTTCGATGGCCTTGTGCCGCTCGTCCTTCTCTCCGCCCTTACGGGTGAAGATTTTGACGTCCACGATGGTGCCCTCGATGCCAGGCGGGCAGTAGAGCGAAGCATCGCGAACGTCGCCGGCTTTTTCGCCGAAGATGGCGCGGAGCAGCTTTTCTTCCGGAGTGAGCGTGGTCTCGCCCTTGGGCGTGACCTTGCCGACAAGAATGTCCCCGGGCTTCACGACCGCGCCAATGCGGATGACACCGCTTTCGTCGAGGTTGCGGAGGAAGGACTCGCCAATGTTGGGAATGTCGCGAGTGACTTCCTCGGGACCGAGCTTAGTATCACGCGCTTCGATTTCATACTCCTCGATGTGAATCGAGGTGTAGTAATCGTCTTTGACCAGTTTTTCGCTCACGAGGATGGCGTCCTCGAAGTTGTAGCCGCGCCAGGGGAGAAACGCCACGAGAACGTTGCGGCCAAGCGCGAGTTCGCCACGTTCGGTGCAGGGGCCGTCGGCCAGAACCTGACCCTTCTTCACGCGGTCGCCAACGCGAACGAGCGGCTTCTGGCTGATGCATGTGTTTTGATTCGAGCGCTTGAATTTAATCAGTTGGTAGATATCCGCGCCCACTTCGCGGCTGAGCACCCCGGAGTGATCGGATTCGACGCGCACGATGATGCGTTCGGAGTCCACCTGATCGACAATGCCTTCGCGTTTGCAGAGCACGACCGCGCCGGAGTCGCGCGCGGTGACGCGCTCCATGCCTGTGCCGACCAGCGGCGCTTCGCCGCGGATGAGCGGCACGGCCTGGCGCTGCATGTTGGAACCCATGAGCGCGCGGTTGGCGTCGTCGTTCTCGAGGAACGGGATCAAGCTGGCGGCAACGGAGACGAGCTGCTTCGGTGAAACGTCGACATAGTCGACTTCGTCGCGGCTCTTCAGCACGAAGTTGCCGGCTTGGCGGCAGTTGACCAGCTCGGTGGTGATCTTCAAGCGGTCGTCGAGCGAAACGTTGGCCTGTGCGACCACGTACTTGTCTTCTTCCCACGCGGACAGATAGAAGCAGTAGGGCTCGTAAACGACCTTGCGGCGCTTGAGTTCTTCGTTAAGCTCTTCGACCTTGTCCTTTTCGACGATTTCGCCGGCCTTGAACTCACTGTCACCAGCATTGACGATCTGGACGTAGTCGATGATGCGGCCGCCTTTGACCTTGCGGTAAGGCGACTCGATGAAGCCGTAGTCGTTAATACGCGCGAAGCAGCTCAAAGAACTGATCAATCCGATGTTAGGACCTTCCGGCGTTTCAATCGGGCAGATGCGGCCGTAGTGTGTCGGGTGCACGTCGCGGACTTCGAATCCGGCACGCTCGCGCGAGAGACCGCCCGGCCCAAGGGCCGAGAGACGCCGCTTGTGCGTAATTTCGCTGAGCGGGTTGGTCTGGTCCATGAACTGGCTGAGCTGCGATGAGCCGAAAAATTCACGGATCGCAGCCATGACTGGCTTGGCGTTCACCAGGTCGTGCGGCATGGCCGTAGACATTTCCTGGTACACGCTCATCTTTTCCTTGATCGCGCGTTCCATGCGGACGAGGCCGATGCGGAACTGGTTTTCGAGCAGCTCGCCCACCGCGCGAACGCGGCGGTTGCCGAGATGGTCAATGTCGTCGACGACGCCGATGTTCTTGCGCAGCTTGAAAAGATACTTGATGGCCGAGACGAAGTCCGGTGTATCCAGTGTGCGGTTGTCCAGCGGCGTATCGAGCCCCATTTTGATGTTGAACTTCAAGCGGCCGACGCGGCTGAAATCGTACTTGCGCGGATCAAAGAACATGCCGCGGAAGAGGTTCGTGGCTGTTTCCAGCGTCGGCGGATCGCCCGGGCGGAGCTTGCGATAAATTTCGATGAGTGCTTCCTTGGAAGAGCGGATCGCATCCTTGTCCAGCGTGCGCGAAAGCACCACGCCGATGTCGTCGCGTTCCGGGAAGAACACGTCGACTTCGGTAATGCCCGCTTCGGCAAACGCCTGCCAGAGATCGGCGGTCAGTGGCTTATTGGCTTCCAGCAACACTTCGCCGGTTTGGCGATTCACGACATCGGCGACGCTGTACGCGCCTTCGAGGTCGGCCAGCGCGGCGCGGACCTGGGAAATCCTAGCCTTGATGAGTTCCTTGAAAAGATTTTCGGTGATGCGCCTGTGTGCCCCGACGATCACTTCACTGGATTTCGGATTGCGGATTTCGTGGGCCAGCTTGCGGTCCACGATTCCCGGCGAAACGTTCCAGTAGAGCTCCTTGTCGCGCAGCGAAATGCGCTCGACCTGGTAGAACGTCCGCAGAATGTCTTCGTTTGATTTCATGCCCAGCGCGCGCAGAAAAATCGAACCGAGGAATTTGCGCTTGCGGTCGATGCGCACGTAAAGGATGTTCTTGGTGTCGTATTCGAATTCCACCCACGATCCGCGGTACGGAATGATTTTCCCGAGGAAATAGGTGCGATTGTTGGCGCTTTCGAAAAAGACGCCCGGCGAGCGGTGCAATTGCGAAACGATGACGCGCTCCGTGCCGTTGATAATGAACGTGCCGTTCTCAGTCATCAGCGGAATATCGCCGTAGAAAACTTCCTGCTCTTTGATGTCGCGGATGGTTTTTGCGGCAGTGTCGGGGTCCTTGTCGTAGATGGTCAGGCGAATGGTAACCTTGAGAGGCGCGGAATAGGTCATGCCGCGCTCCTGGCATTCGTTCACGTCGTACTTGAGTTGCATGGCCACCGGATCGCCGCACTTGTTGCAGAAGGTCGGCGTGTTCTTATTGAAGGTCCCGCACTTGTGGCAGATGACGTCTCCGGTCTGATACGGATTCGTGACCACGGACGCGCCGCAATTCCGGCAGGTGGCGCGCAGATGGTGCAGACCCTTCAAGTTGCCGCACTTGCACTCCCAGTTGCCGATCGAATAGTCCACGAATTCCAGCTGCGACATCTCGCGGAAATCACGGATCGGAAACACCGACGTGAACACAGACTGAAGCCCGGCGTCCTCGCGCTCACTCGGCAGAAGATCCATCTGCAGGAAGCGCTGATAGGACTTCATCTGGACTTCAATCAGGTTGGGAATCTGAATCGAGCCCTGGATTTTCGCGAAATCCAGGCGTTCGCGTTCCCGGACGTGCTGATTGGTATTCGACATTTGTGTTTCTACCTCTTCCTTTTCGGGCAAAAAACGGAGAGAGACTGAAAGGACGGTTTACCGCGGCGCCATACGATCTGCCCGGGATCGATGCGCACACGGCTGCGGGGGGCCCGAAAAGGGCCCATGACTCCGTACCAAGTACCGGCCTCGAATTGCGTACGCGAATTCCTTTGGCGCGGCCCGCCCGCTTGCTTGCGCAGCGTCCCCGCTCGAAAAACTCCACCGCAACAATTCAGGTGAACCCCCGGCCAGGCGAGGGCCACCAACTACTTGATCTCCACCTTGGCGCCAGCGTCTTCGAACTTCTTCTTGATCGCCGCAGCCTCGTCTTTGTTGACGCCTTCCTTGACGGTCTTGGGGGCGCCATCCACCAGGTCCTTGGCTTCCTTGAGGCCGAGGCTCGTGACTTCGCGGACTGCCTTGATAACGTTGATCTTGTTGCCGCCGACGTCCGTCAGCACGACGGTGAATTCCGTCTTCTCTTCTGCCGGTGACCCGCCGCCCGCCACCGCTCCGCCACCGCCGCCGGCAGACACCACGGTGGCCGCAGCCGCGGAGACGCCGAAGGTTTCTTCCATTTTCTTCACGAGCTCGGAAGCTTCCAGCAGCGTCAGCCCCTTGATTTCGTCCAGGATCGTATCGACTTTCGACATGACTCTTTCTTCTCCTCTCAATTCAAAAAAGTAAACTTACTGGGCCGCTTCGGGAGCAGGTGCTGCGCCGTCCTCGCCGGACCCAAACTTGCCGGCCTTGATGGCTTCGCTGACCGTCACGGCCAGGTTTCGCGGCAATGCATTCAGGGCCATGGCGATGCGCTGCGCCGGAGCGTTCAGCAGGAACATGATCTTGCTGATGAGCTCGTCCTTCGACGAGAGATTCGCAAGCTGCTGAATCTCCGCGATGGAGATGACGCGGCCCTCGACCATTCCGGACTTGAACTGGAACGCCGGGACGTCCTTGGCAATTTTCGTGAGCGCCTTCGCCAGCGCGACCGGGTCGGCTGCGGTGTAGGCGATGGAATTCGTGCCGCTCAGATTCTTGAGCAAGCTCTCCGCCGGCGTGCCGACGCCGGCGCGCTCCGCTAGCGTGTTCTTTACAACCTTGTATTTGCCGCCCGCAGCCTGTACGGCTCGGCGGAGCTTGGTGTCGGCTTCGACGGTGATGCCCTGGAAGGTCGAGAGAATGACGGTTGATACTCTGGCAAGCTCGGTCTTGAGCTTGTCGAGGTCCTGCTGTTTTTCGCTGCGCTTCTTCATCGTTTTGCTCCGCTGGCTTGGCCCGCTCAATTACGCGGCGGCGGCCATCGCTTCCGCTTCGGCCAGGTCGATGGTGATGCCCGGACCCATGGTCGAGGTCAGTGTGATTTTCTTGACGTATTTGCCCTTGGCCGCAGCCGGCTTGGCTTTCACCACGGCTTCGATGACCGCGTGCGCGTTTTCCGCGAGCTTAGCGGCGTCAAACTGGATTTTGCCGATTGGGCAGTGCACGATCCCGGCCTTGTCCACACGAAATTCCACTTTGCCGGCCTTGACTTCCTTGATCGCCTTCGCGACATCGAAAGTGACCGTGCCGATTTTCGGGTTGGGCATCAGCCCCCGCGGCCCCAGCACCTTGCCAAGCTTACCGGCAGAGCGCATCATGTCTGGCGTAGCGATCACGGCATCGTAATCCGTCCAGCCTTCCATGATCTTCTGGACGATGTCATCACCGCCGACAAAATCCGCCCCGGCGACCTGCGCTTCGCGGACTTTTTCTCCTCCGGCAATGACCAGCACACGCACAGTCTTGCCAAGCCCATTGGGCAGGCCCACCGTGCCGCGAACGACCTGGTCGGAATGCTTTGGGTCCACGCCCAAATTGATGGCCAGCTCCACCGTTTCGTTGAACTTCGTGTGATGAGTCTTTTTCAAAAGCTCGGCGGCTTCGCCGAGCTTGTACGGTCGCACCTCCACCTTCTTGCGCGCGTTCTCCACGTGTTTTCCCGACTTCTTTGCCATTCCTGCTCCCCTTCGATCCCGCAGCGCCTGAACTTCTAGGCTTCCACGACTTCCAGGCCCATGTTGCGCGCCGTACCCATTACAGTGCGCATCGCTGACTCCAGGTTGGTGGTGTTGAGATCGACAAGCTTGATCTTCGCAATTTCCTCGACTTGCCTCCTCGTAACCTTCCCAACTTTGTTGCGATTCGGCTCCGCGGAACCTTTCGCGATGTTCGCGGCGCGCTTCAGCAGCACTGAAGCCGGCGGCGTCTTCAAGATGAAAGTGAACGTGCGGTCGGTGTAAACCGTCACCAGCACTGGAAAAATCATCCCGTCCGGTTCCTTGGCTGTCTTGGTGTTGAACTGCTTGCAAAAATCCATGATGTTCAAGCCGTGCGGGCCAAGCGCGGTGCCGACCGGCGGCGCCGGCGTGGCTTTACCTGCGGGCAACTGCAGCTTGATAGTGGTCTGAATCTTTTTTGCCATGTCCCTGCCTCAACCTCTTTTCAATCTCGCGTCTTGCGCGGCTTATCCCAGCTTTTCGACGCTCGCAAAATCCAGCTCTACTGGCGTCGAGCGGCCAAAAATCGTAACTGAAACCTTCAAACGGCTGTGATCGTTGTCGATCTCTTCGACGCTGCCGTTGAAATTCGCAAAGGGGCCATCCACGATGCGCACCTGCTCGTTGCGCTCGAAGATCACTTTCGGCTTCGGGCGGTCCTGCGGGGTGTGGACGCGATTGATGATTCCGTCCACTTCCGCTTCGCTCAGCGGCGACGGTGAGGTCGCCGAACCGACGAATCCGGTAACGCGCGGCGTGGAGCGCACGATGTGCCAGGTGTTTTCGTCAAGATCCATCTCGACAAGAACGTACCCGGGATAAGACATGCGCGACGAAACCACCTTCTTGCCACCACGCACTTCGACCACTTCCTCCATCGGGATCAACACGCGGCCGATCTTGTCCTGAAGGCTGAACGCGGCCACGCGGCTCTCCAGGCTTTCTTTGACTTTCTTCTCAAAGCCCGAGTACGTATGGATGATGTACCACTGCATTCCCATCGATCTCTGGTCCTCTTCAGATGCCAAATTTCTTGAAGATGTATTGCACGCCACGCTGCACGCCCAAATCGACGAGCCACAGGAAGACTCCGAAGAACGCTACCGTAGCGACCACCACCCAGGTCGTCGCAACCACGTCTTCCCGGCTCGGCCAGGTCACTTGCTTCATCTCTACGCGAACGTCGTGTAGAAATTCACGAGCATTGGCGACGGTACCCGTAACCTTCTTCGTCAGCTCAGAGCCTGTTCCACTCTGAGATTCATCGCTGCTCATTTTCACCGTCCGCGTAGCCATAGATCCTCAATTCAAGTGCGCTCTCCGAGCGTTTCCCGACTCTGGCAGGGGAGGAGGGATTCGAACCCCCATACCCGGTTTTGGAGACCGGAGTCCTGACCGTTGGACGACTCCCCTAAATTCAAATCCGGTCTTTCCCTCACTCCTGCGAATACAAAAACTTACTTCACTTCCTTGTGTGCCGTTTGCTTGCGGCACGTATTGCAGAACTTCTTCGTCTCCAGCCGCTCGGCATGCTTCTTCTTGTTCTTCGTTGTCGTGTAATTGCGGTTCTTGCATTCGCCGCACTGCAAGGTAATCGTTTCGCGCATGACCTAATTCTCTCTCCCAGCGCTCTCGCCTGACGCTTTACTCCAGGATCTCCGTGACGGCGCCGGCGCCCACGGTGTGGCCGCCTTCGCGAATCGCAAACCGCAAGCCCTTCTCCAACGCCACCGGAGTGATCAAGCTCACTTCGCAGCTCACGTTGTCTCCCGGCATCACCATCTCCACCCCCTGCGGCAGCTTCACGTCCCCCGTCACGTCCGTCGTCCGAAAGTAAAACTGCGGCCGGTACCCCGTGAAAAACGGCGTGTGCCGCCCGCCTTCTTCCTTCGTCAACACGTACGCTTCCGCCTTGAACTTCGTGTGCGGGGTAATGCTTCCCGGCTTGCACACCACCTGCCCCCGCTCCACGTCTTCCTTCTCCGTCCCCCGCAGCAGCAATCCCACGTTGTCCCCCGCCAGCCCTTCGTCCAATAGCTTCCGGAACATCTCCACCCCCGTCACCACTTTCTTCTGCGTCGCCCGGAAACCCACGATCTCCACTTCCTCCCCCACCTTCACCTTGCCGCGCTCCACCCGGCCCGTCACCACCGTCCCGCGCCCCGAAATCGAAAATATATCTTCGATCGGCATGGCGAACGGCTTATCCACATCGCGCACCGGCAAGGGCACGTTCTTGTCCACCGCTTCCATCAACTCGTCAATCGTCTTTTCCCACTTCGCGTCGCCATTCAGCGCCTGCAACGCCGAGCCCTTGATCACCGGAATCTTGTCTCCCGGAAACTGGTAGCTCTTCAAAAGCTCGCGCACTTCCAGCTCCACCAGCTCCAGAAGCTCCGCGTCCTCCACCATGTCGCACTTGTTCAGAAACACCACAATCGCCGGCACCCCCACCTGCCGCGCCAGCAAAATGTGTTCGCGCGTCTGCGGCATCGGCCCGTCCGTCGCCGCCACCACCAGAATCGCGCCGTCCATCTGCGCCGCCCCGGTGATCATGTTCTTGATGTAGTCCGCATGCCCCGGACAATCCATGTGCGCGTAGTGCCGGTTGGCCGTCTCGTACTCCACGTGCGAAACCGCGATGGTGATCCCGCGCTCGCGCTCTTCCGGCGCGTTGTCAATCGAATCAAACGCCCGGAACTGCACCTTGGGGTTGTGCTTCGACAGCACCTTGGTAATCGCCGCCGTCAACGTCGTCTTGCCATGGTCAATGTGACCAATCGTCCCAATGTTCACGTGTGGCTTACTGCGCTCGAATTTCTCCTTCGCCATATTCCTTTAACCTCTCATCTCGTGATCCGGCACGGGCCGGAATCAACTGCGCCAGCCTCTAACTGACGACGGCGCTGCACTTCGAAATCTGGAGCGGGGGACGGGATTTGAACCCGCAACCATCACCTTGGAAGAGTGAGACTCTACCGTTGAGTTACCCCCGCCCGATATTGCTCCAGCCCTTTTTTCCCAGGCGCGAATTCTGCGCCTCCCCACATGCGGCTCCGCCCACTTCGGAGCCAGCGATTCCTGGAGCCTGGGACCGGGATTGAACCGGTGACCTCGTCCTTACCAAGGACGCGCTCTACCAACTGAGCTACCCAGGCCGAACCTGCGTTTCCACGAAAATTCTTCCTTCGCGGCGCACTTTTCCTGAGCGGCGCTCGTGCCCCGAATCGGACCGCGTTCGAACATCCCTTTGTATGATCCTGGCCGAACCAGGATCAACGCTGGATGCGATTGCCCTGCGGTTTTCTGCAAGCCTCACAGCGAGAGCCTGGTGGACGGGGAAGGATTCGAACCTTCGTAGCCCGCAAGGAGCGGCAGATTTACAGTCTGCTGGTTTTAGCCACTCACCCACCCGTCCCGCGAAAACTCTTTGAGACACGAATCACGAGTCCCGAACTTGTCCTTCAACGACTTGCAGGCGTTCCTCGTAAAAACACAAAAAGGACTCGTGTCAAGAGACACCAGCCCGTTCGTTTTTGCTTCCAGGATTCGCTCCGCCTCACTCCCCCTGCAAAATCTCTGGTGGAGCTGGCGGAGGGAATTGAACCCCCGACCCTCTGATTACAAATCAGATGCTCTACCAGCTGAGCTACGCCAGCGCCGCTCGAACGAAGTTAAGATAGCAGAAGAGGTATAAGAATTGCAAGGGCTGTTGCCCCATTTGCAGCACGCAGGTGACCAGCTCTGTGGAAAACCGAAGCCTCTGTATCCAGGTTTGCACTCGCTATCCTGCTTATCATCTGCACTTTAGCAGAAACTCGGACCTCTGTCACGGCCAAGAATCAAAGCCCAGGTATCTGTCGTCCAGAGTGTCATCTGGGGTGCGGATTTTCGTGTCAGTTCGTGGTCTCGATGATGCTTATGCCATGAAGAAGCAATTGTGGATGAGACTGGCAGTAGCCGTAACCTTGCTGGCGGCACTGGCTTTTCTCGGATATCGAAGATGGCTTGCGCAGAATGAGGCGGCCCGCGGGGACGTGCTCGCGCTTATGCCCGCGGATGCCAACGCAGTTCTTTTCGCGGATTTCGAGGAATTGCGTCGCGCCCCGTTCATTGGCGAACTATACGCTTGGGCGCCGAAACCGCAGACGAATCCCGACTACGCGCAATTCATTAAGGAGACTGGTTTCGATTACGAGCGGGATCTTGATCACATTGCCATTGCAGTTGAGAAGCGCGGGCAAGACTCGACTCTCTTCGCCGCCGTGGATGGAAAATTCGATCGAGAAAGAATCTCCGCGTACGCCTCGAAAAACGGGGCGGTCACACAGAATGCCGGACGCGAGATTTTTTCCGTGCCCGTGAGTGGAAGCGCGCAGAAAATTTCTTTCACCTTCTTGAGGAATAACTGGATCGCGCTGACCGACGATGCGGATCTCGGCATTTACCTTGGCGCGAGTAAACGCGGGGGAGGCGTTGCGGAATGGCGCTCTCGATTCGAGCGGCTGGCCGGCTCACCCGTATTTGCGGTGATCCGCCAGGATGGCGCCGCGCTGGCCGCGCAAGCTCCCGGTGGCCTGCGCTCCCCGCAGCTCTCCTCATTGCTTGATCAACTCCAGTGGATCACGCTGGCAGGAAAGCCGGAAAACGACCGCCTGCGCGTGGTCGCGGAAGGAGAATGCCCAGCTGAGGCCACAGCTCGGCAACTTGCCGATCTGCTGAACGGAGTGGTGATGTTAGCGGAGACGGGATTAAATGATGCCACGACAAGGCAGCAATTGGATCCCGCCACTCGTGAGGCTTACCTCGAACTATTGAAGAGCACGGATGTTTCGAAAATCGACCGCGGTGATACGAAATCTGTCCGGCTCGTCTTCGAAATAACTCCTAAGTTTCTGGAGACAGCAAGGCAAGTGACTCCCGCTTTGGCCGAGCCTTCGCCCGACTCTACGCCAAAGAAGGCACCCAGAAAGAGATCTCCACGCAGTTAGGCCTCCCTACGGTGGTCGGAGAACGTGTACACCCATTGAGTCCGAACCAGGACATCACGGCGAAGCTGCCCTCATTGCGCCAACTCCAAATCTGCAGTTCTCTGTGGATAGCTTGGTCACTCATACGACGCACAACTTCACCGGCGCCGCTGACCTGATGCACCAAGTTGAGGGCGCGGATCTATGCAGGATTCCACTACCATCATTCGGTGATTCAGGGCAGAGTTTTGGGCATTAAAGTAGGGCATCAATTGATGCACCGCTGCTTCGCTCCCGTCAGGTGGTTTTGTTCGAAGGGAAAGTTCAGTCGCCGGCGGGAGTGGACTTCATGTAGCGCCACGGGTTGATTGGCGCGTTGTTCATACGCACTTCGTAGTGAACGTGCGGGCCCGTGGAACGGCCGCTGATGCCAGCGTAGCCCACCACTTCGCCGCGTTTCACGCGGGCGCCCGGGACCGCCGAAAACGCCGAAAGGTGCGCGTACCAGGTGGTAAGGCCAAAGCCGTGGTCGACGACCACCAAGCGGCCGTACCCAGCATGATTCGCTGCGATAGTAATCACTCCGTCCGCGGTCGCGTGAACCGGAGCGCCGTAATCAGAGGCCACATCGACGCCGGTATGGAAGGCGCCTTCACCGCTGAACGGATCCAGGCGCTCGCCGAAGCTAGCCGTGATGTGGCCCATGACCGGCCAGATCGCCGGCGTGTAACTGGAATTGGCAAAACTCATGGCCGAGAGCAAATGGAGTCCGCCGCTGGAGACAGCAATCACCGAGGCATTGCGCTTCAAGAAGGTGTACTGCTCGATCGAGCGGTCGAACGCGTCCTGCGCGTCAATAGGATTATCGCTCTGGTCGAAAGCGGCGGGATGGTAGCGCAACACGCCGTAGGTCATGGCCACTTCGGTCGCGAGAGATTGGAGGGAATCGAGCCGCTGGTTGGTGTCGTTCACGGTGCTTTGGAGTTGCCGGTACTGCTTCTTGAGGGTTTCCTGGTCATGGCGGAGGGCATTGTAGTTGCTGACCTTCCAGAGCATTCGGGAGTAAGCGCCGACGGCTGCTGTTACGCTGATTGCCCCAATGAGGGCTAGTACGGCGATTCCGTGCAGTATATAAGCGGGTACGATGACTTTCCGGAGTTTGCCCGGAGTCGATGCGATAAAGAAGGTGTAGCTTTTACCTCTCATGGCTACAGCGCCCTCAGGCCTCCGAGATTGACGGCCGCGGACGATTCTAACCTGGCACCCGCAGGAACCGGAACTTGTCCCACATCTGAACCGCGAGCCTTGGTCCGCGACATTACCCATAGTAGTTTCTATAGGGTTTTCCCGTCAACCCTGTATTTTGCGGTCCGAAGGCCAGGTCGTGCCGACCTGTTCCCTGTACTAAAGGACAGGTGGATTGCCCTTCGGCTTAGGACTTCGCCAAACCGGGACTTGCAGCTCGGGCACGGTAGGGCTTGGTTGGGCGATATACTGTCGCTCCAGATGATCCGAGTGCACGAGACAGAATCATGTCACCTCAATATCCCGACGAGAATTCCCTTCTGAAGAAGATTGCGCAAGCGGCCGGTCCGCTGGCAAAGAAGGAGCTCCGGATTCTCGCGAGGGGAATCGGCGACGACGCCGCACTTTTCAAACCGAAACCTGGACACGAAATGATTCTGACGTGCGACTGGTTCCTGGAAGGGACGCATTTCTTGCGAGCGGTCAGCGATGTGGCAGCAATGGGGGGAATGCCGCGATGTTTTCTCCTGAGCCTGGCCTTGCCCGAATCGCACACCGGGCCGTGGCTGGATCTGTTCCTAGGTGGATTGCGGCGCGCGTCCCGCAAGTTCCAGTGTGCGCTGGCGGGCGGGGACACCACGCGGCGGCAGGAAATCCTGATCAATGTAACAGTCGTGGGCGAAGTGCGTTCCGGTCATGCGGTCCTGCGGTCGGGAGCGCGGGCGGGCGACGTTCTCTACGTCAGCGGGCGGCTGGGCGAAGCGGAATTGGGTCAGCAACTCCTGAGGCAATGCAAGGGAGTTGTGAGTGAAAAAAATCCACTGATCAGAAAGCATCTCTACCCGGATCCTCGCGTCGCGTTAGGCGAGTGGTTGGCGAAAAGAGGCTTGGCCACAGCGATGATGGACCTCTCTGACGGGTTGTCCAGCGATCTCCCACGGCTGTGTGCTGCCGGCGGCGTCGGGGCGCGCGTGGAGAGCGCAAAGATCCCGTTGGTAAAGAAACCGGCCGTTCATGGCAAGCAAGCGCTCGATCTCCTTCAACTAGCTTTGCACGGCGGGGACGACTATGAATTGCTCTTCACCGTTCCCAGGCGCTTTGCGAACCGGCTACCCCAGCGATTTCGGGGCGTTCCCCTCACCGCGATTGGTGAAATCACTCGAGGTCAGAGGCCTGTTGTGATTCTGGCCGATGGACCTGAGCAACGCCTGGTTCCTGGAGGTTGGGATCCATTTCGTGGGTAAAACTGACGGAAGAATTCTAGGAACCTATCCGCTCTTTTCGCGGAAAAATAGCGCCTTCTGCATGGCACGAAACATTCTGTTCGGCGCAGGCTCGGCGGCACTACGGAGTGCTGGTCGCATTTCCCGTCCCCGTTTTCGTGGGAGGCGGTGCGGCTGGCGGTTTCTCCTTGGGCGCGGCAGGCTCGTCCTCCGTGGGAGCGGTGTCAGGGGTGTCTACGTTAACGTGATGCTCGGCGACCTGTTGCTCGAGCGGGACAACATTCGGAAAATCCGTCACTGGGGTTCCTGCCAGTGCACCCTGCATGAATTCGAGCCAAATGGGAAGTGCCGCCCGCGCCCCGGTTTCTCGCTTGCCGAGTGAGACTTGTTTGTCGTCGAAGCCCACCCACGCGCCGGCGGTGAGTTGCGGGGTGAAACCCACAAACCAGGCATCGGTGTAGTCCTGCGTGGTTCCGGTTTTGCCGGCGGCGGTGCGGCCCAGAGCTTTAGCCTGGACGCCGGTGCCGAATTGGATAACTTCCTCGAGCATGGCGGTCATGGTGCGCGCCACGTCCGGCGAAAGGACGTCATGCACCTCAGGATGCGATTCTTCAAGGAGCGCGCCGTCGTAGCTGGTGACGCGGCGAATCATGTGCGGGTCAATGCGAATGCCGTCGTTCGGGAAAACAGTGAACGCAGAGACGTGTTCGACGAGCCTCATGTCCGCGGCGCCGAGGGCCAGCGGCAGGTAGGGTGGAAGCGGCGTGGTGATACCGAAGCGCTTGGCCATATCCACGACCGTGTTGATGCCGACCTTTTCTGCAAGCTTCACCGCGGGAACGTTGCGCGAGCCGGCCAAGGCGCGCCGCAGCGTGATGGTGCCTTCAAATCTTTCATCGTAATTGCGAGGCGAATAGGGCTGGCCGCCGCTGAGTGCGGTAAAAGGCGTGTCCACGATGGTGTCAAACGGCGAGGCGCCTTTCTCGAGGGCGTCAGCATACACATAAACCTTGAAAGAGCTGCCGACCTGGCGAACCGCTTGTGTCGCGCGGTTGAATTTTGAATCTTCAAAGCTGTAGCCGCCGACCATGGCTTTGATTTCGCCGGTGGCATTGTCGACGGCGAGCAGCGCACCCTGCGGGCCGGGCTGCTGTTCGAGCTGCACGCGAACCGTGGTGTCACGCAGTTCCTGAATGGAGAATTGGGCCAGGTCGCCGACTTTCAGCAAATCGGCTGGTTTCTTGCGGCCGGTCCAGGCGAAATCGCCGGAGGAGAGAATCGCGCGGTAAGGGCCGATCTTGATGATCGCGTTTTTTTCCTCGACGCTAAGGACCAAGCCGGTGGCGTAACTTCCTTTTTCGATGGCGTGGTGCCAGTCGTCGTCTTCGTAGGTGTCGAGCTTTCCGAGATTGTCCCGCAAAACATTGGGCAAGTTGCCTTTCCATCCGTGGCGGCGTTCGTAACTGTGCAAACCATCGCGAAGAGCCTGATTGGCGACGCGCTGCATGTTGATGTTCAGCGTGGTGTAAACACGCAAGCCGCGCTCGTGGACGGCTTCCGTGCCGTAAGTGGCTTCGAGATACTTGCGGATATCTTCGAAAAAGTATGGCGCGAGGTCGTTGCGCGGGTATTGAATGTGCAGGCCGAGCGGCGATTTTCTAGCGGCCGCTTCTTCTGCGGGCGTGATTTTCCCTTCCTCTTCCATGCGATGCATCACCAGGTTGCGGCGCGCGAGCGCAGCTTCGGGATTGGAGAGTGGAGAGAATTTCGGGCCGTTGACCATGCCGGCGAGGAGCGCGGCTTCCTGGGCCTTCAGATCGGTTACGGGTTTGCCGAAATAAAATTGTGCCGCGGCAGCGAAACCGTAATTGCCGTGCGCGAGGTACACCTGATTGGCGTACATGGTGAAGATTTGCGGCTTGGTATAGCGGCGCTCGATTTGCAGCGCTAGAAGCATTTCTTGCATTTTGCGCCGGAAGCTGCGGTCGCTGCGGTCGAGAAAGAGATTACCCGCCAGCTGCATGCTGATAGTGCTGGCGCCGCCGGTGATGCGGCGCTTCACGAGATTTCGGAAAGCGGTGCTGAAGATGCGCGGAAAGTCGATTCCCCAGTGCTCCTCGAAGTGCTGGTCCTCGATGGCGGTGACGGCATTGTAGAGGACCCTGGGACACTGCTCGTAGGTCATCAAGATGCGGCGTTGCAGCGCGAAGCTCCCGACAAGCTGGCCGTCATCGGCGTAGATCTCGGTGACAACTGTGGGGCGATACGTTTCCAGCGCGCGAATTTCGGGCAGATCGCTGGCGTAAACGAAGAGCAAGCCGCAAGCCGCGCCCAGCACGATGGAGCAAAGCAAAAGAAAGGCGAGCGCGACGCGGTCAATCAGTTTCCAACTGCGCAAGCGCAGCGTGATCGGAGGCAGACTCAGCATGAAAGCATCATCTTAGCGCATAAAGGAACTGCGAAGACTCCTTCCATGGGGTTTGATGCCGTGAAGAAGGAAACAGAACGAGAATCCCTTATAGTAGAAGGCTGCGAGCGTCCCGGCATCCTCGTTTGCAGATGAATTCGACGAATCGGCTTTGAGGTGATCTCCCATGTTCCTCTTTTTACTCTTTGCTACTTGCGCTGTGGCTCTTTTTGTGTCGATTGTCGTGATGCGCTTGTTCACCAAGCCGATCGACAGTGTGTTGCGACGCATCATCGCCGATGAAATCAGCGCCGCTTGGTCGAAATACCTGAAATTCGCGATTCTCGTGGTGGGAGTGTCCGCTGGCGTGCAGCTTCGTGATCTCGAGAAATACATCACCCCGATGCTCGGCGGCCGGGAAGTCCAGACAGTCTCGCTCGGTTTCGACCGATGGGTTTTCGAGATCTATCGTACAGCCATCGAGACACTTCAAGGCATTGCCTGGATGCTGCTCGTGTTTTTCGTTTTCGCTCTGCTGGCGTTTGTGTTCGTTCGCCTGGGCGAACTTCGCCGAGAGCACCGCGATCAACCCTCTGGCAACCAGGAACAATCAATATGATGGAAACAGGATCCCTCGTGAGACAGGCGCTACAAGCGCTCGTAATAGCGTTCGCCAGCGCAGGAGCGGCAGAGGGTGCGCCCGTTGACGAGGACTTCACGGTTGAAGTTGATTCCCTCGCCGCATTGGGCGCAGACCACACGCGGGCCTTTGAAGCCGGGGAGATCTTCAGGCGCAACTTTCACCTTGACCCATTGCTTGTCGAAAAGAACGTCATCGGAAAGTTGCGCGTAGGCTTTTTGCTGGCCGGCCTCCTTTTCGAGTCCGGGGAACATTTCGCGGGCCGTTTGTTTAGAAGATTCCTTCGCGGCGATGCGGACCGCGCGGCCGTTTTTTAGATCGACGAAGGTGGCGGCGACTTTGCCCCAGTCGCGGAATTTCAGGGCGCGCTTGCCGAGGCGGCAATTCGCGACGAGCGCGACAGCGTCGGTGACGCAGCGGTCGATTTCAACGTAGGTGACGAGGCGCTTGCGCTCAGCGGTGGGGTCGTCGATGCCGAGTTCGCGCAGACCGAGCATCGCGAGGCGCACCCCGAGGACCTGCCCGGCGCAAAGGTGGCCGTGGGCTTGCGTGGCGAGGTCAAGGTATTCGGCGAGCGTTTTCATTTGAGCGATTGGGCGTCAAACTTTCTCCGGGGCGGACCACGGGTGTGGCTTGCGGGCTTCGATGAAGGCGAAGACGGTCATCAGCAGTGCCAGTGCCGCGAGGCCAGCGTCGCGGAAAACTGTTTTGATGGTGAGCGGTTCGGGAGTGGCAAAGCAGCCGCAATTAATCTGCAACCCCAGCGCGTAGGAGCGCACCACGGCGGCAAAGAACCCCAGCATGATCAGCGTGACGATGGTGGCCCAGATGCGCAACCGCCAGCCAATCAGGAGCAAGAAACCGAGAGCAATTTCTGCAAACGGTAAGGTATGCGCAACGAAGTTTACGCCCCACGGTGGCAGCAGTTGGTACGAATCCACTTGCAGCGCGAAGAACATGAGAGCCGCTCCAATGGATGGGCGAGGATGCACGATGGGCAGGAAAATCTTGGAGTAACCTGCGTAAATGAATATGCCGGCGAGGACCAGGCGGCCAATCCAGATGATCGCGCGACGGAGATTGAATGGGCTGGATTGCATCATTTTTGTGGTCTATCTGGTTTGCAGAACCAAGACTACTACTGACTGAGCAGCTGATCGAGAAATTGCTTGAGAATGTCGTAGCTCATGACACCGGCGTAGGGGTAGGTCTGACCTTTGCAATGGAAAACCGTGGTGGGCGTTTGATTGACGCGGTACACCTGGCCTAGCGCGTAATCCTTGTCGATGGCGGCGTCGAGCGTGCCGCCCTTAACGAGCGCGCGGACCTTGGCTATTTCCGGAGTGGAAAGAACCGCCGCGACGGTGCCGTCCACGTCGCCGTTCTGTTCCCACTTCTCCTGATTCTGAAAGAGAGCCTGTTCTACCGCTTCGCCCTTGCCGAGCTGTGCGGCAGCCCGAGCGTAGCGTGCCGCCACACGCGAATGGGCGTGCATCGGGAGCGGAAAATCGCGGTGAATCAGGTAAACCTTGCCGGTGCTGACGTAATTGTCCATGAGCTGGCGATTGGTGGTGGTGAATAGGGTTTTGCAGGCCGGGCACTGGAAGTCGCTAAAGACTTCCATCGTTACTGGAGCGCTCTTCGAACCAAAAGCCTTGTGAGGATCAATGTCCGGGACGGCAGAAGAATTGGATTGCGGCAAAGGTGGCCGCGAAGCGGCCGTCGCTGCCACCACCGGTGAAGGCAAGATAGGCGTTTCGGAACCGGCAGAAGAATTTACGTTTTCCGGCACAGGTGCGGCTGGCGGGAGCGATTGAGAAGACGGCTCTGTAGTTCTGTGCAAGGATGGCAGCAACAGCGCGCACAAACCCAGCAACGCCGCGCTGGAAATTCCTGCCAGAATGCGCCGCCGATTCACACAATCCTCCAGAGATGCCCAGTTGCCGTGTGGTTGCAGGTGCTGGAATGAATTCTACCGCGAAACGCGCGAAAAGGAAGCCAGGTCGTTCGGGGAATCAGGGACTTTCCTCTCCCAGTGCCGTATGAACCAATGAGATGCGGGTTTGCATGGGGGTAAAAAGTGAACGCGGTCAAGGTAAGACGTCGTTCGTAAGCTGTTGAAATACCTTGGATTATGGACGTAATCATAAAGATTGACAAACATACACTCAACTTGTATAATCCTCTCCGTGCTGGGCTTGGAGGGACGAATCTAAGCTGGATTCGCCTTGATTTCAGCAGGTTACATGAGAAGTGAGAGTTGCAAAGGTTCAGGGAGGGAAGGCAGTTATGAGCAAGATTATTGGGATTGACCTGGGAACAACGAACTCGGTTGTCGCGGTGATGCAGGGCGGCGAGCCCGTAGTGATCCCCAACCAGGAAGGCGCGCGGACCACACCCTCGGTTGTGGCTATCACCAAAACGGGCGAACGGCTGGTCGGCCAAGTAGCCAAGCGGCAAGCGGTGACGAATCCGGAGAACACGGTGTATTCGATCAAGCGCTTCATGGGCCGGCGCTACGATGAAGTTTCGGAAGAGATGCGGCGCGTGCCGTACAAAGTCGTCGCGGGGCCGCACCAGGACGCGCGCGTGGAGATTTCCGGCAAAGCTTACAGCCCGCCCGAGATTTCCGCGATGATCCTCGGCAAGCTGAAAGCGGCCGCGGAAGATTTTCTCGGTGAAAAGGTTACGAAGGCGGTGATCACCGTTCCCGCGTACTTCAACGACGCGCAGCGGCAGGCTACCAAGCAGGCGGGCGAGATCGCTGGCATGGAAGTGGTGCGCATCATCAACGAGCCGACGGCGGCCGCGCTGGCCTATGGGTTGGACAAGAAGAGCGACGAAACAATCGCGGTGTACGACCTGGGCGGCGGCACATTTGATATTTCCGTGCTGGAAGTGGGAAGCGGCGTGGTCGAGGTGAAGTCCACGAACGGCGACACGCACTTGGGCGGCGACGACGTTGACCAGAGGATCGTGGACTGGCTCATTGATGAGTTCAAGAAAGAGAACAACATTGACCTGAGCAAGGACCGCATGGCGCTGCAACGACTGAAGGAAGCCGCGGAAAAGGCCAAGATTGAGCTTTCGCAGATGATGGAGACGGAGATCAACCTGCCGTTCATTACTGCGGGGGCAAGCGGGCCGATCCACATGCAGTTAAAACTGACGCGCACGAGGCTCGAGCAGCTGATGAACGACTTGCTCGAGCGCTCGATGAAGCCGGTGAAGCAGGCGCTGGAGGACGCAAAACTGTCGCCGACCGACATCCAGGAAGTGGTGCTGGTGGGCGGGTCGACGCGGATCCCCAAGGTGCAGACACTGGTACGCAACTTTTTCGCCGGGAAGGAACCCCACAAGGGCGTAAATCCGGATGAAGTCGTGGCCGTGGGCGCGGCGATTCAAGGAGCGGTGCTGGCGGGCGAAGTGAAGGACATCCTGCTGCTGGACGTGACACCACTCTCTTTGGGCGTGGAGACCCTCGGAGGCGTAATGACCGTGCAGATTCCGCGCAACACGACCATTCCGACGCGCAAAGTGGAAACGTATTCGACGGCGGCGGACAACCAGCCGGGCGTGGAAATCCACGTATTGCAAGGCGAGCGCAAGTTCGCTGCGGACAATCGCTCGCTCGGTAAATTCAAGCTGGACGGCATTCCACCGGCTCCGCGCGGGACTCCGCAGATCGAGGTCACCTTTGACATTGACGCCAACGGCATCCTGAACGTCAGCGCGAAGGACAAGGCCACGAACAAGGAGCAGAAGATCACCATCACCGCTTCGAGCGGCCTGACCAAAGAAGAGGCTGAAAAGATGCGGCAGGAGGCGGAATCACACAGCGAAGACGATCGCCGCCGGATGGAAGAGGTGGAAGCACGTAACCGGCTGGACGGCATCATGTACCAGGCGGAGAAGATGATCCGCGAAAATCGCGAGAAGGTCGCTGAAGCGGACCTGAAGAAGGCCGAAGAGGCGATTGAGGATGCGAAAAAGGCCATCAACGAAGGTGGCGTGGCGCGGCTGCGATCTGCGACGGAAAACGTGGAGCGCTCGCTGCACAAGATCGCCGAAGAGCTGTATAAGACGACGCAGGCGGCCGGGGGCGCGGAACAGGCCGGCGCTGCGGGAGCTGGCGCGAGCGGCGGCTCGCCAGCCGGTTCGAGCAGCGGCGCAAAAGGCGGAAAGCCGGGCGACGTCATTGACGCCGAGTACGTGGACGTGGACGAGTCGAAGCGGCCGAATTAAGGCCGTGCCGAGTAGGGGCGCGGCACCTGTCCGGGCCTTGTCCGGAAGCTGCGCCCCTCCTGCTCTTGATGATGCGATAGAGCATAAAAGGGGGAGCGCCGAACCCTTAAGAAATTGGCGCTAGAGTACGCGCAATCATGCCAACGACGACGAAACACGATTATTACGAACTGCTGGGAGTGCCGCGGAAGGCCAGCGCGAAAGATATTCGGACTGCATTCCGCAAGCTGGCGCGGAAATATCACCCCGATTTGAATCCCGGCGATAAATCCGCGGAAGAAAAATTCAAGCAGTTGCAGGAAGCCTACGACGTTCTTTCCGATTCAAAAAAGCGGCAGATGTACGACCAGTACGGCTTCTACAGCGACAACATTCCTCCGGGCGGACCTGGTCCAAGCTATGGAACGGGCGACGAAGGAGCGAACGTCAATTTTGATTTTGGCGGGTTCGATTTCGGCGGCGGAACGGGCGCCGCAGGTGGCGCGTCGAGCTTCCGCGATCTCTTCAGCCAGTTTTTCAGCGGCGGACGCGGAAGCGCCGGGATGGAGCCAGAGCATGAACCCGGCGGCGACCTGGAATACCAGATCGAGATTGGTTTTTGGGACGCAGTGCGCGGCGCGGTGAAGAAGCTTTCGATCACGCGCCTGGACGCTTGCGAGGTGTGCCGCGGAACGGGGGCGGTGGGCTCGCCGCAGACGTGCCCGACGTGCCATGGAACGGGCACGATCCAGCAAGCGGCGGGCAAGATGCGGTTTAACGTGCCGTGCACGCGGTGTGGCGGGACCGGCAAATTAAGGACCGCGTGCAGGACGTGCGGCGGCGAAGGGCGCGTACGGCGCACGGAAACGATCGATGTGCGCATTCCGGCGGGAGTCGCGAATGGCGGGCGCGTGCGGGTTCCGGGCAAGGGCAATGCCGGGACGATGGGCGCACCCGCGGGCGATTTGTATTTGCGCGTGGTCGTCAAGCCCCATGAGTATTTCGAAAGACGCGGCAATGATTTGTACACGAAGGTCCCGGTGACGGTGAGCGAGGCGACGCTGGGCGCCAAGATCGAAGTGCCGACCATGGATGGACGCTCGGTGGTGCGGATTCCTCCGGGGACAAACAGCGGAAAAACGCTGCGGCTGAAGGAAAAAGGGGTTCCGAGCGCCAGAAACGGCGCGAGAGGCGATCAGTACGTGGAAATTCAGGTGGTCGTGCCGCAGCCGACCGATGAACGCGTGCGGAATTTGATGAAGGAACTGGAGAGCGTGGCGCCGGCGGATCCACGAAAGGATTTGTTCAGCAAGGCGGGAGTGTAAGAGAGGGCGCTATGCCAGGGCGAACGCGAAAACGGGCCAAGGCGGGCTACATGATCAGCGCCGTGGCAGAGATTTACAAGCTGCATCCGCAGACGCTGCGACTGTATGAGCGCGTGGGTTTGTTGAAGCCGTCGCGCTCGCAGGGCAACACGCGGCTGTACACGGATTCCGATTTGGAGCGGCTCGACGTGATCCTGACGTTGGCACGGGACATGGGAGTGAACTTGGCGGGAATTGAAATCATTCTGAACATGCGCGAGAAAATGATCGAGATGGAACGGCAGATGGGAGAGTTTGCGCAGGTGGTGCAGCAGGAGCTGTCGCGGGTGGCCGCCTCACACACGAACGAGCGAGCGCCGCGGCACGCCATTGTACGTGCGACCCCGAGGGTGGCGCGGTAAGGGCGAAGTGATCAGTTTTCAGGTATCAGTTGTCAGTTTCTTAGAAGAGAGCTGTTCCTTCCACAGGTTTCCCAAAGCAGACAACTTGCTGTCTCGTGAACGTCCTCGTATGCTGTCGGCATGGCGCTGGAAAGTTGCACGCTATGCAGGGGGACGGGATGGAAACTGGTGCCGCGGCCAGACGGCGCGGCGGGCAGCCTGGCAGTACCTTGCGATTGCGGAATGCAGGAACGTGCCGAGCGGGTGATGGAACGCGCGCGGATTCCCAAGCGCTACGAGCATTGCGATTTTGAGAGTTACGTGACGGACCTTGCCGACGGTAAGACTTACACATCGCAGCAGGCTGAATCCTTGAAGTGGGCCAAGCTTTTTGCGCAGTCCTTCGTTCGTGACTATCCGGGCAGTGACCAAGCCGGACTTCTGTTCATGGGGAACTCTGGTGTGGGAAAGACACATCTCGCGATAGCTGCACTGAAGGAATTAATCAGGCGTGGCCACAGCGGCTATTTTTGCGAATATGGCGCTCTACTAAGAGAGATCCAACAGAGTTACAGCACCGAAACGGAAGCGACTGAAATGCGCCTTCTTGCTCCGATTCTCTCTGTCGAGGTTCTTGTAATTGATGATCTCGGTTGTATCAAACCTTCTGACTGGGTTCGAGATACTGTCGGATATATTCTCAACACAAGATACAGTGAGGGTTCGCGTGATTTAAGCCACCCTCGCTGCACAATCATCACAACCAACTACCTCGATACGGCTGAAGAAAAGGAAGCTCTCTTGCCAAGCGGAAGGCGGGCTATGACGCGAAAAGAGACTCTCGCTGATCGAATTAGTGAACGTATGCGATCACGACTATTTGAAATGTGCCGCACTATTGAGGTTTCCGCGCCCGATTTCCGGCGGGAAAAGACGCAGGCTGGCCGGGTCCGCACATGAGTTTGGCAATTCGATTCATTGACACGCGCGCGAGGCGGCGAGTATCCTTTGGAGGTTGCAGCGTTATCGACGCCCGCAGCATCCGTGTCCCAAGTAACCGCTCTGCGGTTAACCTCCTTGCACTAAACCCAGATAGGGAATCCGCAAGGAATTTATTCGACTGAACGTGGGGCCGCAATGCGGCCGCCATAAAAGAAGTAATCTTCTGGAGGCCAACAACCATGTTTTCCGACCACGATAACCTGTCCAATGCGGCCGCTGCCGTGCCCGCACCCGAAGCCGAATCCACTCCAACCGGGACGCACACCGAAACAAACTCAAGTGTAGATGGCGCGACGGAACCGACAGCTCCTGCACCAAGCGAACAAGCCGAAGCTGTGAACTCCGGACAAGAGACACATGCAGCGCCCGCGCCGGAACAGGCGAACGCTTCTTCCGACAAAAGCGAAGCTCCTGCAGTTGCCGAAGCGAACAGCGAGGTGCACGCAACGGATGCCGATGCTGCGGCTGCCGCAGAGGAGGCGGCCGGCTCGGAAGAGATGAGCAAGCTGATGGAGCAGTATGACGAGAAGCAGGAAGCGGCGGCGGCGAACGAGATCATCAAGGTCAAGGTTGTTGCGTACACGGAACATGGCGTGGTGGTGGATCTGGGAGGAAAAACGGAAGGGCTGATTCCTGCCGCGGAGTTCAGCGAGACGGAAATCCCGCGTCCGGACCCCGACAGCACGATTGAAGTGCAGCCCACCGGCGAGCACAAAGACGGGTACGCGATCGTGTCGTACCAGAAGGTGCTTCGCCGCAGGACGTGGGAAAAGATCGACGCGGCTTTCAAGGCCAAGGAGACCATTACCGGCAAGGTGGTGGACCGCATTAAGGGCGGGCTGGTGGTGGATATCGGCGTGCGCGCGTTCCTGCCGGGGTCACAGTACGACCTGCGGCCCGCACAGAATCTGGACAACCTGGTGGGTACGGAAGTGCAGGTGCGCGTCACCAAGCTGAACCGCCGCCGCGGCAACGTAGTGGTGAGCCGGCGCGCGTTGCTTGAGGAAGAACTGCACGCCAAGCGCGCGGCCCTGATGGAAACGCTGAGCGAAGGCCAGATCGTGCACGGCCACGTAAAGAACGTGACAGAGTACGGCGCGTTCGTGGACCTCGGGGGCATCGATGGCTTGCTGCACCTGACGGATATGAGCTGGGGCCGCGTGAAGCATCCTTCGGACGTGGTAAAGCCGGAGCAGGAACTCGACGTCATCATCCTGAAGTTTGACAAGGAAAAACAGCGCGTTTCCTTGGGCCTGAAGCAGTTGACGCCGGATCCCTGGGTTGGCGCAGCGGAAAAATACCCCGCTGGCGGCAAGGTGAAGGGCAAGATTGTCGGAGTCGTGGATTACGGCGTGTTCGTCGAACTGGAACAAGGGATTGAAGGTCTTGTGCACGTCTCGGAAATGAGCTGGAACAAGAAAGTGCAGCACCCTTCGAAGCTCGCCAAGGTGGGCGAAGAGGTTGACGTCGTGGTGCTGGACATTAAGCCGAGCGACCGCCGCGTTTCTCTGGGAATGAAGCAGGCCCAGCCCGATCCCTGGCTGCTGATTGCGGAGAAGTATCCGGTGGGCACCGTGGTTACGGGCAAGGTTCGCAACATTGCCGAGTTCGGTGCGTTCGTGGAGATCGAGGATGGTTTTGACGGGTTGGTGCACGTCGGCGACGTGAGCTGGACCGGCCGTGTGAAGAATCCGCACGAGGTGTTCAAGAAGGGCGAGCCGGTGACCGCGAAGGTGTTGAAGATCGACCCGGAGAATCGCCGCGTGTCGCTCGGGATC
>QHYF01000172.1 GCA_003224075.1 Acidobacteriota bacterium | reverse complement strand
ACCCCCAAGTCAAGGTTCGACACATGCCGTCTTTTATTTTGGCTGAAGAGCAGGAACAAGAGGAGCATCCACTTGGTTTGCTGCATAAACACGTCTCTTGGCGTATGATTTTAAGCAAGGTTGGGATTTGCATGACTACTCGCCACCAAGATCGCCGCCGTTCGTTCCTTGCGAGTGTTTGTCTGTTTGCGGTCGTCATGCTTCATGCGCCGCTCGCGGGAGCCTTCTGGTCGTCGCACGGCGCCGCGTGCTGCACTTCGGATCACTGTCCGATTCCGGCGCATCATCACCGAAAGGCGCCCACTGCCCCCGCGAATCACATGGATTGCGGACATGATATGCCCGCCATGACGGCGTGCTCCCTTTCGTGTTGTCAGAATCCCGATCGCCCTGCGATTACTCCGGTTGTATTTTTGTTGCCCGCCTCGGTGAACATTTCTGGGCCGGCGACCTTGGAGGCATCGCTCAACTTCTTAAAGCCGTCGGATTTTTCACGATCGGTCGAACCCCTCCCTCCTCCCCCTCGCTTCTCCATTGCGGCCGCCTGACGCGCCGCCCTCTCTTCACATTCACTGATCAGGTCCAACCGCGGCATGCGTGCCGCGTGACTCATCCTTTTGAGGAGAAAGGGATTTCATGCAAAGAGTTTTCCTGTTCATTTTATTTGTGCTGCTGCTCGCAAGCGCGGCCCTGGCAACCGTCTTTGGCGCCGTGCGCGGCATCGTCCACGATCCGCAGCATCGCCCGGTTCCCGGCATTCAGGTCATCCTGAAGGCAAAAGCGTCCGACTTTGCGCTTACAACGCAAACCGACGCGAACGGAGAGTTTCATTTCGATGCCGTCCCGCTGGGCCAATATACGGTGACCGTATCCGACGCTTCGTTCGCGGCCGAGGAACAAATCGTAACCGTGCTGTCCGGCACGGCTCCGATTATGCATTTTGAATTGCACGTTGCTTCGCAAAATCAATCCGTCACCGTGACCGCGGATGTCGCTTCCGTTCAGACGGAATCCGTTACCCCGACCGAGCTTGTCGACCGCGCCGAAATTCAGCAAACGCCCGGCGCCGCCCGCACCAACAGCCTGGCCATGATTACGGACTATGTCCCGGGCGCCTACCTCACTCATGATCAGCTCCACGTTCGCGGCGGCCACCAGGTGAGCTGGCTCATCGACGGCGTGCCGATCCCCAACACCAATATCGCCAGCAATCTCGGCCCGCAGATCGATCCGAAAGACATTGACACTGTCGAGATGCAGCGCGGAAGTTATGCCGCCGATTTCGGCGACCGCACTTATGGCATTTTTAACGTAGCCCCGCGCACTGGATTCGAACGCAACAGTGACGCCGAACTCGTCACCAGCTTCGGCAATTTTTTCCAGACCGATGACCAATTTAATTTTGGCGGTCACACCAAGCGCCTGGCCTACTACGGCAGCCTCAATGGCAACCGCACCGATCTTGGCCTCGAAACTCCGACCGCGGCCGTCATCCACGACCGGGCCAATGGCTTCGGCGGATTCGCCTCGCTCATTTACAATGCCGGTCCGGCCAACCAGTTGCGCTTTGTCACCTCGCTTCGTCGCGACTTTTATCAGATTCCCTTCGATCCGAACGATCCGCAGAACAGCACCGGTGAACATTTGCGCGACGCCAACCGCGAAAGCGACGCCTTCGTCGCGTTTTCCTGGGTGCGCACCTTCAACGCGGGCGTCATGCTCACGGTTTCTCCTTTCTATCATTTCAATCGCGCCGCGTTCGAAAGCAACCCGCAGGACTTCCCTTCGGCGGCCACCGATGACCGCTCTTCGGATTACGGAGGCGGCCAGGCCACGCTTGCCTGGGTCAAAAACAGAAACAACGCGCGCGTTGGCCTCTACGGCTTCGGCCAGCAGGACCATCAGCTTTTCGGCCTGAACTTCAAGGATCCCGCCGATCCGAATTTCGGCAACGACTTCACCGACACGGAAAACGTTTCCGGAGGATTGCTGGCTCTTTTCGCGGAGGATCAGTTTCGTGCAACGTCATGGCTATCGCTCAACGCAGGCCTGCGTCAAACACACTTCTCCGGCAGCCTCGTCGAGAACGCCACCAGCCCGCGTTTTGGAGCCTCTCTCCGCATTACCAAGCTCAATTGGGTTTTTCGCGGCTTTTACGGCCATTTCTACCAGGCCCCGCCGCTGATAACCGCGTCCGGCCCGCTCCTGCAATTCGTCAACAGTCAGAGTCTTTCCTTCATTCCGCTCCACGGCGAGCGCGATGAAGAGTCCCAGTTTGGTGTGACGATTCCGCTCAAGAATTGGACGCTCGACGCGGATACCTTCCGCACCCGCGCGAAAAATTTCTTCGACCATAATAGCCTCGGAAACTCCGACATCTTCTTCCCCATCACCATAGACGCCGCGCTGATCCGCGGCTGGGAACTGACCCTGCATTCTCCCCGGCTCTTCAAGCGCGGCCAGCTCTACGTCACCTACTCCAACCAAGTGGCCAGAGGCTTTGGTGCAATCAACGGTGGCTTGACTGACTTTTCGCCACCCGGTGGATTTTTCCCGCTCGATCACGATCAGCGGAATACCTTGCACCTCGGCGGAGTCATCAACCTGCCCTGGCGAAGTTATGCCTCGACCGACGTCTATTACGGATCAGGATTCGCGAACGGCGATCCTCCTCCCGATCATCTCCCGGGACACACCACCTTTGACCTCACTCTCGGCAAGGAGTTTGGCGAAAGGTTTTCCATCTCCCTCAGCGCCCTCAACGTCGCCAACCGCCGCGTTCTCCTTGACAATAGCTTTACCTTCGGCGGAACGCATTTCCTGAATCCCCGCGAAATCTTTGCCCAGTTGCGCTACCGTTTCCACTACTGAATTCCCCAACTTTTCCCTTGACTCTCGCTAACTTTTCAATTACTCTAGTTGCAGGTAAGACTGTGAGGAAGCGGCAGATCTTCTGCCGCTTTTTTCATTTGGGCCGACCTAGCGCCCATCGGGTCATTTACTAGGAATAGAACACCCCAAGCAGGTCAAATTTGCACTACTTTTGTGCAATCTAACCCCTTTAAAATCAACACTTATAGAAATACCCGTAAGTGTTGATTCTAAAACCACTTACGTAATCTCTAAGTCCTTTAGATGCAACACTTACAAAAACCGGGGGAGGGAGGAGGAGCCCCCAAATAGTAATTTCCCCCCGGTTTGCGCTTTGGTGCTCTTTTACTTTGCCAGCAACCATGGATCGAGCCACCAAATCGCCGGTCTGCCATTTGCCAAACCTGTTAAAATGAGACGAAATCTCGAAGGCGATGGAGTTCGCCATAACCGTCCCGGCATTGTTCACCGGGTCTGATGACTCCTGGCAGCTGGGTGCCAGGAGTTTTTTGTTTACGGATGCACCGGCCGTCCATTAGCGCTCCCGGGCGGGCTGCAGATTGGAGAGGAATTGCGTCTCACGTTGATTGCGATCTTCGGCGCCGCAGGCACGCTGGCGCGTTACGGCCTTCAAGGCATCGTACAAATTCGCATGGGGAGCACGTTCCCCTACGGTACTCTGTTGATTAATTTGACCGGTTGCTTCCTTCTCGGTCTCATCGGCCAGTTCACCCTGAATCGCATGGTAATCTCGCCTGATTGGCGCGTGGCCATTGCCGTGGGTTTCTTTGGCGGCTATACAACCTTCTCCAGCTTCGGCTGGGAAACGGCCAAAATGCTCGAAGAAGGCTCGTGGTTCCGCGCCGCGGCCTACGTGGGCGCGAGCGTGTTCGCCGGCCTGCTTCTTTCCGTTGCCGGCATCCGTCTCGCCAATCGTATTTGAATATTGATTTCCTCACCGCGCCGTCATTTCGGGCGAAGCAAGGAACACTTCGGCGTCGCGCGGTTTTGGCGCGAGGAATCTCTCTTGGAACGTAGCGAGGAAAATCCATGACCCACCAAAAATTCGAAGGCGAGCGCACCCTGATGCGCATCCACATCGGCGAATCCGACAAATGGCACGGCAAAGCTCTCCACGACGCCATCGTCGAGATGCTCCGTAAAGAAGGCTTCTCCGGTGCCACCGTCATTCGTGGCGTCGGCGGCTACGGCGGCTCCAGCGTCTATCACACCGACAAGCTCCTCCGCCTCTCCCAGGATCTTCCCATCATCCTCGAAGTCATCGAATCCACCGAGCGCATCGAAAAAATTCTCCCTCGCCTCGACGAAATGGTCGACGGCGGCCTCATCACCCTCGAAAAGGTTCGCGTCATCCTCTACCGCCCCGCCAAAAAGTAGTTTGGAGTGCGGCAGCTTGCTGCTGCCTTTCCGGCCGGTCCTGGGACGCGCGATGCCATCGCTGACTGAGAGATACGGGACAAGACATTTTGTTCTGAACTTTCAACTGTCGACTGTCAACTGTAAACTCTCCCCCATGCCCGAATCCTCACAACAGCAATCCTGGCTCAACCGCACAGTCCTCGGCGTCGGTCTCACCAGTCTCTTCAGCGACTGGAGCCACGAAACCGCAACCGCCGTTCTGCCCGCATTTCTCGCCGCGATTGGCGCGGGGCCCGCATGGCTCGGCGCCATCGAAGGCATCGCCGACGGCCTCTCCAGCTTCACCAAACTTGCGGCAGGCCACTTCACAGACCGGCTGAAGCATCGCAAGCCGCTGGCCCTCTTCGGTTATGCCTTCACCGCGTTTTCGACCGCCTCGTTTGCCTTGGCGACGCACGCCTATCACGTGCTTTTCGGCCGTGCCGCCGCGTGGCTCGGACGCGGCGTTCGCTCGCCCGCGCGGAAGGCTCTGCTCGCCGCCGACGCGCCTCCGAACGCCTACGGCCGCGCCTTCGGTTTTGAACGCCTCATGGATACGGTCGGTGCAATCGTCGGCCCTCTCACCGCGCTTTGGCTTCTCCAAGCCACCGGGAATTCCTTCCGCAAAGTTTTCCTCTGGACGCTTCTACCCGGGCTAATTGCCGTCGCCTCTTTTTGGCTGCTCGTCCGCGAACGGCCCATCGCGGCCGGGCCCCAACGATCCTTCCTCCTCGGCTTGAAGGCGCTGCCACCGCCCTTCCGGCGTTTCCTGTTCGGCGTGGGCATTTTCGGGGCGGGCGATTTTTCGCATTCCATGCTGATCCTATACGCCTCGCGCATACTCGCGCCCGCTCACGGGCTCGCCCGCGCCGCGAGTCTCGCCGTAGGTCTCTACACGCTCCACAACGTCTTCTACGCCGCCTCCGCCTATCTCAGCGGGTGGCTGAGCGATCATGTTCCCAGCCGCAAACTCATTCTCGCCGCCGGTTATGCCTTGGCAGGCATCACCGCGATTCTTCTTTGCACCGGCACGCGCTCCTTGGGGCTCCTAGCAGTAATCTTTATCCTCGCCGGCCTCTACATCGGCACCGAGGAAGCTCTGGAAGACTCTCTGTCCGCCGAATTCGTGCCCATGGACCAGCACGGCATGGCCTTCGGTACCCTGGCTGCGGTCAACGCTGTCGGTGATTTCCTCTCGAGCCTCCTCGTCGGCTTCCTCTGGTCCACCTTCAACGTGCAAACCGCGTTCACCGCCTCCGCCCTCCTGTTCTTCGCCGGCGCCCTTCTGCTACGCCGCCTCCGCCTATCTCAGCGGGTGGCTGAGCGATCATGTTCCCAGCCGCAAACTCATTCTCGCCGCCGGTTATGCCTTGGCAGGCATCACCGCGATTCTTCTTTGCACCGGCACGCGCTCCTTGGGGCTCCTAGCAGTAATCTTTATCCTCGCCGGCCTCTACATCGGCACCGAGGAAGCTCTGGAAGACTCTCTGTCCGCCGAATTCGTGCCCATGGACCAGCACGGCATGGCCTTCGGTACCCTGGCTGCGGTCAACGCTGTCGGTGATTTCCTCTCGAGCCTCCTCGTCGGCTTCCTCTGGTCCACCTTCAACGTGCAAACCGCGTTCACCGCCTCCGCCCTCCTGTTCTTCGCCGGCGCCCTTCTGATCCTCCGCCTCCGCATCTAGAAAGATTTCCATCTGTTGTTAGCAAATAGAGATGTCCGCTTTTATTGGCAAGTGATGTGTCCGCTTGCATTTGGTTTCTCTTTCTCCTCAGTCGAGCAGTAGAGACTGTTGTTGCTGGAGCTGTGGGAAAGTGGGAATCCCGCGTCTTTTGCGGGATTCCCAAGC
>QHYF01000171.1 GCA_003224075.1 Acidobacteriota bacterium | reverse complement strand
ATGTGCGCATCCGCCGAGAGTTCGAGTATTCGTTCTATGCCTTTGTTCGCAAGGCCTGAGGTAGCTTTCATCATTGGTTCGCTCTCCTTCTGTAAGAAAAGGGGTGCGAGCCTCAGAGATTCCGCATAAGGGGAAGCCTCCAATCTGCCGGCGGATGATCACGGAGAAGGAATACGGGTTTATGACTGAAGGAGGCGCGGGTGGGGTCAGCTTCCCAAGAGCATGGTTTCATCCCTTACCTCCTTTCCTTAACCTCCTCTAAGCCCTTTACAATCCGCACTTACGAGCACCCCTCGGATCTGCGGGAAACAAAGGGCTTATAACCCCTTGAGAATCCGCACTTACGTAAAATTCTCCTGTAAGTCTTTTAGAATCCGCACTTACAGAAAGGTGGGGTGTGGGGGAGGGCTGCTGCAAAGTCAATCTTCAGGCCGCGCTTGTCCGTGGCGTTCACCCACCACTTCATCATACGCGGCGCGCCGCGTTAGCCCGCGTTCCTTGGCGGCCAGCTTCAGCGCTTCTTTGCGGTCGAGCTTGGCTTGGTGCATCAGCTCCTCGACGCGCGCCGCCAGCGATTGCGCGGAATCGACGTGGGGGCGCTCTTGGGACGCCTCCGGGGGACCGATGATCAGCGTGATTTCGCCGCGGGCTGGCCGTTTTTGAAGCGAGGCGGCGATTTCCGACAGTTTGCCGCGGAGGAACTCTTCGTGGAGCTTCGTGACTTCGCGAGGCAGGCAGGCTGGGCGGTCGCCCAGAATCTCAAGAGCGTCCGCGACGCACTCGGCGACGCGGTGCGGCGCTTCGTAAAGAATCAGCGTGCGATCTTCGATGCGCAAACGTTCCAGCGCGCGGCGGCGCTCGCCGCTGCGAGCGGGAAGGAAGCCAACGAAGAGAAATTCTTCGCTCGGCAGTCCCGAAGCAGAAAGGGACGCGAGCAACGCCGAAGGTCCTGGAATCGGCACGACCGGAATATCGTGCCGCAGACACAAGGCGACGAGCCGATGCCCCGGATCGGAGACCAGCGGCATACCAGCGTCGCTCACGAGCGCGATTTTCGCGCCTTGCTCCAGGGCCATGACCAGTTCCGCCGCGCGCGTCAGCTCGTTGTGTTCGTGATAGCTGACCAGCGGCTTGTGGATGTCGTAGTGAGTGAGCAGTTTCTGCGTATGCCGTGTATCCTCGCAGGCGATCTGATCGGATTCTTTCAGGACGCGCAGCGCGCGAAGCGTGATGTCCTCGAGGTTGCCGATGGGCGTCCCGACCAGATAGAGGCAGCCGCCGGTTGCTGCCGCGGGAGTCCCCGGAGGATTCTTCGCGCTCATGCCGAAGAGTCTAGCACGCGTTCCGAACGCTTGCGGCGCGCGTGCTATAATGCATGTTTTGAACAGCTTATAGGAGAAGCGTCTTTGCCCCTGTATGAATACAAATGCCTGAAATGCGGCCGCACCACGGAAAAGATCGAGAGCGTCTCCGGGCCGCACTTGAAAAGGTGCCCGCACTGCGGCGGCAAAGTGGAATCGGTCATCACCGCGCCCGCTATTCAATTTAAGGGCGCCGGCTGGTACGTGACCGACTATGCGGGGAAGTCCACCGACGGCGGCAGCAAGGAAAACAAGCCCGTCGCCGAGGCGAAAGACACAACCGGCAAGGAAAAAGAAACCGCTAGCAAAGAAGGAGAAGCGGCCGCAAAAGACACAGCTCCGAAGGAATCAAAAGAAAAGAGAGCAGTGAAAAAGAAATAAGTTCGCCGGAGGGCGTAGCTTCGATTACAGCTTGAGCGTCTTCAAATAACTGCGGAAGGCCGCGCCGAATTCCGGATTTTGCAGAGCAAGCTCTACAGTAGCTTTCAGGAAACCGAGCTTGTCTCCCGCGTCATAGGAAACACCGTCATAGATGTAAGCCCACAGCCCATGCTCGCGCGCGAGGATGCGCAGCGCGTCGGTGAGTTGAATCTCATTTCCCGCGCCGGGCTTGGTGCGAGCCAGGCAATCGAACACGGCAGGCGGCAAGACGTAGCGCCCCGTAATGCCGAGATTCGAGGGCGCATTTTCCGGCTTCGGTTTCTCCACGAGGTCGCGGATACGCAGCAATCGCTCGCCAAACGGCGCCTGGGGGGCGGGTTCGCCATCCACGATGCCGTAGAGATGAGTTTTGTCCCTGGGAACTTCCTCGACGGCGATGGCGCCGACGCCGGTGGATTCGTAGACGTTGATAAGCTGCTTGGTCGCGGGATTCGGGCCGGGGATCAGCACGTCACCGAGCAAAACCGCAAAGGGTTCGTCGCCGACAAGGTCGCGGGCAACGAGAACGGCGTGGCCAAGTCCGAGCGGTTCCTTCTGCCGCGTGTAGCTGAACTGCAGCATGTTGCTGATTTTTCGAACCATCTCGGCCTGGTCTTTTTTCCCTTTTTCTTCCAGAAAACGCTCGAGCGCCGGCGCCGAATCGAAATGATCTTCGATGGAATTCTTGCCTTTGCCGGTGACGATAATGATGTGCTCGATTCCCGACGCGACGCACTCTTCCGCGACGTATTGAATCTGCGGCTTGTCGACGACGGCGAGCATCTCTTTGGGCTGCGCTTTGGTGGCGGGAAGAAAGCGCGTGCCGAGGCCGGCGGCAGGGAGGACCGCCTTTCGAACTTTTTGATGCGTGTTCACGCGATCAGCCGGCGCAGCGTTCGAAACGGCGGAGGAAATTTTTGTCATAGTCTTAGTTTTTCAGATGCGCGAAAACGACCGACATCATTTTTCGACGCACTCAAGAAACAGTCAACGTTCATGCACTGTAACGGCGCTTCGCGGGTTAGTCAACCAGCGCGGTGATGCCTCTCGCTGTGAACCGCGTGGGCGTGGCGGTTTCGAAAGCGCGACGCGGTGTTGTGCTACGATGATTTGGATGCCTGGAGAAATGCGCAAGAGCACAAAATGAGTTTGAAAATCCTCGGGATTGAATCTTCGTGCGATGAAACGGCGGCCGCGGTGGTCGCCGACGGACGAGAGATTTTGTCCAGCGTGGTTGCGTCGCAGATCGATATTCACCGGAAATATGGCGGCGTGGTGCCGGAGCTGGCTTCGCGCGAGCATCTGCGGCAAATCGTCCCGGTGGTGCGCGAAGCCTTGGCGCAGGCGGGACTGCCGCTTGCGAACGTGGATGCAATTGGGGTGACACAAGGGCCGGGACTCGTCGGGGCGCTGCTCGTTGGAATTACGTACGGAAAAACGCTGGCGCAGGCGCTGGGGAAACCACTCGTGCCGGTGAATCATCTTGAAGGGCACGTTCATGCGGTTTTTCTGGAAGCGTACAAGGCGGGGCGCAAGCCGAAATTGCCGGCGGTGTGCTTGATCGTTTCGGGCGGGCATACGGTTTTATATGAAGTGAAGACGGAAGATTCGAACGCGCAAGATGCGGGCGCGCTCCTGCGCTACCGCAAGCTGGGTCAGACGCGGGATGATGCCGCGGGAGAAGCGTATGACAAAGTGGCCAAGCTGCTGGGCCTGGGTTATCCGGGAGGGCCGATTCTCGATCGATTGGCGGCGGTTTCGAATGGCGCACCGGCGCCGGTGAAATTCGGACAAACGAAGACGAGAGGAAACGCGCTGGATTTCAGTTTCAGCGGGTTGAAGACGGCGGTGCTCTACCACGTGCGAGAAACCAGTGCATACAGCGAAGAAATTCGCAGACGCGAAGAAGCGCTCGCCCGCGGGGAGAGGAAATTCGAGCAGTTGCTGCCGCTGTGCAGCCCGAAGACACTGGCGCTGGTGCGTGAATTTCAAAATGCGGTGGTGCGCGATCTGGTTGACCGCACCATGAAGGCTGCGGAAGAGTTGAGCGTGGAGAGCGTACTGGTTTCGGGCGGCGTGGCGGCGAACAGCCAGTTGCGGGCGACGTCTGAAGAGCGCGCGAAGGCCGCGGGCGTCGAAGTGTTTTTCCCAAGCCGGGCGCTTTCGACGGATAACGCGGCGATGATCGCCGCGGCAGCGTATTCGCGGTTTCGCGCGGGAATCCTCGCCGATGTTACTTTGAATGCCGATCCGAGCCTCGCGCTCACATAGATCGCCATGATCTGCTGGAGTGCAAAGTTGCCGTGCAGGAACCTTGCGGAGCGCACAAGCGGTGGATAAAGTGTAGCCGTGCAATACACCACCAACGGCGCGGGCAATCCGTTCGCGGTGCTGACGGCCATTGTGGCTCCAGCCATCCTTACCAATGCCTCGTCGGTGCTGGCCCTAGGCACGAGTAACCGCCTGGCACGCGTGGTCGATCGGACGCGCGTGGTGGCGGCGGAGTTGGCGGCTATCGAGCCGGAAAGTCTGGATTATCCCATGTGGGTTGCGCAGCTTGCCCCGCTGCAAGTGCGCGCGGAAATGCTGCTCAAGGCACTGCGATTTTTCTACGCTGGACTCGGACTGTTCGCCGCCTCGGCGCTTGTCTCGGTGGGCGGCTCGATTGCGTCCTACTACGGCCAGAAACTTCTTTTTGAAGCCGCCGCGGCGCTTGCGGTTCTAACCGGTGCCTCGGCCGTCCTGGGATTGGCTTCCGGATGCGTGTTGATGGTTCGCGAAACGCAGCTTGCGGTACACAACTTGGCAGAAGAGGCGAAAACTCGAGCGAGACATCACCGCGTTGTCCAGCCGCCCCGATAGCGGCTCAAACTTTCATAATCTTATTTCGCTCCAACTAATACGCTTTGCTGGACACCTTACTACACGGGGCATTCCGTCATCGAACGGCTTTCGGCGATATACTTTCGCGGCATGGTGACGGCTACTGACGACGGCGCGCAATTTCGATACGCAAGCGATCAATCGCTGCTGATTTACTTCGGTCATCAGATCACACTCCAAGCGAATGAAAAGGTGAGGAGACTGCTGCGGCTGCTGGAGCTGGAGCCTGTTGCAGGAATCCGCAATCTCCATCCCGCGTATTGCTCGGTGCTGGTCAAGTTCGATGCGATTCGAATGGGGCATGCCGAGCTGGAAGCGATTCTGAGGGAATATCTCGGCCGACTGGAAGAAGTGGCTCTCCCCGAGCCGCGTCAAGTGGAAATCCCGGTGTGCTATGGCGGAGAGTACGGTCCAGACCTGAACGACGTGGCGGCCATGCACGGAATGACGCCCGAGCAGGCGATCGAGCTGCACGCTTCGACCAGCTATCTTGTCTATTTTTTGGGATTCGTGCCGGGATTCGCGTATCTCGGTGAATTGCCGGAAGAGTTGGTGACGCCCCGTCTGGCGACACCGCGCCGAAGGGTGCCGAGGGGCAGCGTGGGAATCGCGGGCAATCAAACCGGTGTGTACCCGTTCGCGACGCCCGGCGGATGGAGATTGCTCGGGCGCACGCCCATCGCGATGTTCCGGTCCGACCGGGATGGTTTGAGCCTCTTGTCCATCGGAGATCGCGTGCGATTTGTACCGATCTCACGCGAGCGGTTCGCGGCGCTGGAGAATCAATGCGGGTGATTGAGGTGCAGGAGCCGGGACTGCTCACCACGGTGCAGGACCTGGGGCGAGAGGGTTTTGGTCCCATGGGTGTGTCGCCTTCCGGAGCGGCTGACCCGATCGCACTTCGAATAGGAAATCGAATCGTCGGCGATGCGGAGGGCGCGGCTGGGCTGGAAATGACGCTGCTGGGCGGGACATTCGTGTTTCCGGAAGGCGCCATCTTTGCGCTGACGGGCTCCGATTTCGGCGCGACGCTAGATGGAAAACCGGTCGAGTTGTGGATGGCTGTGGAAGCGAGGCCGGGGCAAACACTTCGCCTAAAACCCTTCGCCTAGGGCCGACACGTTCGGGAGCGCGCTGTTATTTGTGCGTTCAGGGCGGAATCGCGGTGAGGCCTTTTCTCGGCAGCGCGTCAACGCACCTCTTGAGCGGACTGGGAGGTCACGAAGGCAGAGCGCTGCGGAAGGGAGATGTGCTCAGGATCGGGGACGCGGGCGGGTTATACCGGAAAAGGACGCTGACTGCGAATGCCTTGGAGCGGCTGGCGCCGCGCAAAATCATGCGCGTCACGCCAGGGCCGCAGTGCGATTGGTTTCCGGAATCGGCGCAGAAAATGTTTTATGAGAGCACTTATGGTGTGGCGGAGGAGTCCAATCGGATGGGGATTCGATTGCAGGGCGCGGCCATTTCTACAACTTCGAGCGGAGAAATGATTTCTGAAGGTGTTTCGCTCGGGGCGGTGCAGATACCAGCGGGGGGATTGCCGATCATCTTGTTTGTGGAGCAACAGACCACGGGCGGATATGCAAAGATTGCGAACGTGATTTCGGCGGATTTTCGTAGCTTGGGACAACTGCGGCCGCGCGACGAGATTCGCTTCGAGCGTGTGGATTGGGAGAAGGCGCGGGCGTTGCTCATGGAACAGGAGAAGCTGTTTGCTTCGCCGGATTTGATCGTGGTGGCCTGATTTGTGGCTAAGTTGTAGCAGGGGCAGCACATATCCCGACCCAGTCGGCATACCGCAGACATTCGACGCCTAGCCATAAAAAAGTCAAGATTTTCCTTGACTAAATTTTATAATGTGGTATACTAAGAATTGTAGAAAAGTACGCCCCGACGTTGCTCGGGGCGTTTTTGTTTTTGGCACAAGTTTCCTTTCGGCACGGCTAAAGCCGTGCCCTGTTACACTCTGCAACTCCCGCCTTGGATCGAAACCATGAAAACCAAAAAACCCAGCGCCGAACGAGTGTGGAAACAATTCGAGGACCTGGCGCCTCGTCTCCGCCTGTCCATCACCGACCGTGTCGTCTATTCTCATCTGTTCCGTCACAGCCGCCTCGAGGGAAAGCTTCGACTCCAGTTTTCCATTCTCTGGCTCGCTCGCGGTACCGCTCTATCCCACAACACCGTGCGCTGGGCCGTGCGCCGCCTCATCGCCCGCGGTGTCTTGCGCCTCGTGGAACGCAGCAAAGCAGGCCACGTGGTGGAGGTCCGCTTGCCCGAGCAGGTTCCCGCCGCACCCCCAGGTCCAATTCCTCGACGCCCCTTGTGTCCCATTCGCTGCGACACTTTCGAGGAACTCGACTTCCTGAAACATCCAGCTCTGCGCCGCGCCGTCCATTTGCGAGAACGCGGCCGTTGCTTTTATTGCCTGAACCGGCTTACCGCCCTTACCCGCTGCCTCGACCATGTCATCCCGCTGGTCGAGCTGCAGGATAATTCCTACCGCAACCTCGTCTCCTGCTGTCGGAAATGCAACTCGCATAAGAGCGATCTTCCTGCGGCAGACCTCCTCCGTCGGCTCCACGACGAACGCCGCTTGACCGTCGTCGAGCTCACCGCCCGCCTCCGCGCCCTGGACGCCCTCGTCGCCGGCAAACTCCCGCCTCCCAAGCCCTGGATTCCGGGAAGCGCGCGTTTTTACAAGAGGCGCAGGCTTTTAGCCCCTGCGTAAGTCCGTGTAGCAGCGGCTTTACGCCGCTGCTCGGTGGCTCTCGTGGTGTAGCAGCGGCTTTACGCCGCTGGTCGGTGGCTCTCGTGGTGTAGCAGCGGCTTTACGCCGCTGCTCGGTGGCTCTCGTCGTGTAGCAGCGGCATTACGCCGCTGCCGCCGGCGGGGTAAACCCGTCGTGTAGCAGCGGCTTTACGCCGCTGCTCGGTGGCTCTCGTCGTGTAGCAGCGGCTTTACGCCGCTGCTCGGTGGCTCTCGTCGTGTAGCAGCGGCATTACGCCGCTGCCGCCGGCGGGGTAAACCCGCCGCTACAAGTCTCATTTTATCCGGGCCTCATCGACAGCGGGATGAACCCGCCGCCACAAATTCCTTCGCCTGGTTTTACGCCGCAAGCTACAATCCCATGACGTGATGCAAAAACATCCGCGGCATCGCCTTGCGCGTCCCTATTATTTGGGCCCGCGCAGCTACTTTCTTACCATTTGCACAAGCCAACGCCGCAAACTCTTCCATGACCAGCGATTGGTCGAATTGTTGGTTAACGAGCTGGCTCAGTTTCGCAGTCAGGGATTTTCCATATACGCCTACTGCTTCATGCCTGATCACTGTCACGTTCTAGCGGTCGCAATGACTGACACACCTGATCTTGCAAAAGCCGTACGGGCATTCAAGGGCGCGTCTGCTGCCCATGTTCGCGCCCTGGGGATACGCAATCTCTGGCAGCGCGACTATTACGACCACATTCTTCGTTCCGGCGAGAGTTTCGATGCCGCGGCGGCCTACATTTTCGAAAATCCAGTTCGCTCCGAATTGGCCTCGGACGCCCACGACTGGCCGTTCAGCGGATCCTTCGTGGTTGACTGGAAGAAGCTGGGAAATGCTTCGGCAACTTTCGTGCCCCAGTGGAAAAGACCTTTGTAGCAGCGGCCTGCCTGCGCAGGCAGGCTTTACGTCCGCTGCTCGGTGGCTCTCGTCGTGTAGCAGCGGCTTTACGTCCGCTGCTCGGTGGCTCTCGTCGTGTAGCAGCGGCTTTACGCCGCTGCTCGGTGGCTCTTGTGGTGTAGCAGCGGCTTTACGCCGCTGCTCGGTGGCTCTTGTGGTGTAGCAGCGGGCTTTACGCCGCTGCTCGGTGGCTCTCGTCGTGTAGCAGCGGCTTTACGCCGCTGCTCGGTGGCTCTCGTCGTGTAGCAGCGGGCTTTACGCCGCTGCTCGGTGGCTCTTGTGGTGTAGCAGCAGCTTTACGCCGCTGCTCGGTGGCTCTCGTGGTGTAGCAGCGGCTTTACGCCGCTGCTCGGTGGCTCTCGTCGTGTAGCAGCGGGCTTTACGCCGCCTGCTCGGTGGCTCTCGTCGTGTAGCAGCGGCTTTACGCCGCTGCTCGGTGGCTCTCGTCGTGTAGCAGCGGCTTTACGCCGCTGCCAGCGGCGGGGTAAACCCGCCGCTACACAAGCGGTCCAAATATGGAAAGCCTGATCCGCATCGACTTAAATTGCGACATGGGCGAGCTGCCCGAAGCGATCGCCGACGGCACGCAGGAGGCGCTTCTGCGGTCGATCACTTCGGCCAACGTAGCCTGCGGCGGCCATGCGGGCGACGAACACACGATGCGAACGACCATCGAGCAAGCCCTGCGAGCGGGAGTGGCGATTGGAGCGCATCCGGGGTACCCAGACCGCGCGAATTTCGGGCGGCTGGAGTTGAAACTGTCGGCGGAGACGATCGCGGATTCCGTGTTCGAACAAGTGCGGGCGCTGGCCGAGATTGCCGCCGCGTGCGGGGCCCGATTGGCGCACGTCAAGCCGCACGGGGCGCTTTACAATCAGGCGGTGCGCAATCGGGAGCTGGCGGAGGCGATTGCCAAAGGCGTCGCTCGATGGAGCCGGGATGTCGTGCTGGCGGGGCTGGCCGGCTCGCCGATGCTGGATGTCTTTCGGGAGGCGGGCTTTGCCGTGGCGGCGGAAGCGTTCGCGGACCGGCGGTACGAGCCGGATGGAACTCTGCGGTCTCGGAAATTTGAGGATGCGCTGATCCGCGATCCCGAAGAGGCGGCAAAGCAGGCGTTAAATATTGTTGAACAACGGAAGGTGATCGCGCGCGACGGGAGCGAAGTCGCGGTTGACGCGCAAACGATCTGCATTCATGGGGACACTCCCGGCGCACCGCAGATTGCGGCGACGGTGGCGTGGACGCTGCACGAAGCGGGCGTCACGGTTTGTGCGCTTTCCCCGGCTTGAGAAAATGGACTTCAAAATGGACAACGAATTGGAACGGACACTAAGCCGATTTCGGCAAGCGGTGCTTGAATTTGTCGGAACTGTGGAAACATCCGCTAACTTCCCCAGAGAAAGCTTCCTAGCGAAAGTCGGCAATTCTCTTGCTGAGGTTTATGCAAGTGCCCTTCGGTTGCCCTTGGTTGAGCCAGACACCCCGGAAACAAATGACGCGCCGTTTCGCACGCAAGAGTGGGGGACGCTCTTTAATTCTCTAAGGGAGAAGATCGGTTCGCATGATGGATATTGGACCGTATTCGACTCGACGGACAAGTGCGACCTTGTGCAGGGAAGCCTGGCTGGGGATATCTCAGAGATTTACTCCGACTTGAAGGATGCCCTTCTTATCTTGCAGGCGGGTGCGCCCGACCGTGATTCGCTATGCGCACTGGGGCAAACACACGCTCGGAGCCCTCGCAGCTATCCACGACCTTCATGTTGAATAAGTGGGCGAGGGAAGCTCAGCAGCTGGACCTCGCATCTGCGCCGCAGAAGAAAAAGCGGGCAGCTTGGAAAAAGCTGCCCGCCGGGGAAGGAAGCGCCGCGGAGGCGGCAAGGGCTATTCGAATTTTTCGGTCATGACGGGGAACTGCAGCTTGGCCTTGGCGAGAGACTTCACCACGACGGCTTCGGCGCTCTCCGGAGAAGTATTGCGTGAAGTTGCCATTTCGCTGACGAGAAGATACTTCGCGCGTTCGAGCATTTTCTTTTCGCGGAAGGAAAGGGGCTTGCTGCGGCTGAGGGAAACGAGGCTCTTGAGGACGACGGCGACTTCGAGGAGGGACCCGGTGCGCATGCGCTCGGAGTTTTCCTTGAAGCGGTGTTTCCAGTCGTGATGAGAGTTGAGTTTACCTGTTTCGAGAAAGCCCAGGACTTTGCTGGATTCATTGGAACGAATGACGGAACGAAGGCCAACGGTCATTGCGTTTGACTGCGGGACCATGACACGCAAGCCGCTGGAAACAATGCGGATCATGAAGTAACGTTCGGTTCTGCCGTTCAAAACTCCGTAGCTGATCTGCTCAACAATGCCCACACCATGATTCGGGTAAACGACCTTGTCGCCGATCTTATAGTCCATAATTTGGATTGCCCCCAGGAGATGCAGAAGAAATATAGCGGATTGTGCCGCAAGAGTCAAGATATATCCAGTGGAATGAAGAGGTTAGGGAAAATTAGGTACTAATTTGGCAGCGAAATTGCTGTGCCGGGGGTTCTAGTCCTGCCATTGCGATGGTGCGATTAACGGAAGCGGACCGGTAGTAAATGCGCAATTTGTTCTGAAAGTTTTGCGGGGGTCAGGCGAGGGTGGAGGGGAAATCCACGGGCATTGACGGAGTACGGTAGAATGCGGATGTGATTGTCCTGGCGATAGATACGTGCGATTCGAGAGGGAGCGTTGCTTTGCTAAGAGAAGGCAAGGTTGTGCAGGTTGCCGTGCATGATTCGACGGAGGATTATTCGTCGTGGCTGCTGCCGGCGGTTGGAAAGGTGTTAGATGCTGGAGGTCTGGGGATGCGGGACGTGGATGCTTATGCGGTGGCGGCCGGACCGGGCACGTTCACGGGGCTGCGCGTGGGATTAACGACGGTCAAGGCGTGGAGCGAAGTGTACGGGAAGCGGGTGGCGGCGGTTTCCCGGCTGGAAGCACTGGCGGCGCAATCGACTGATGGCAAACCGTTTGTGGCCGCGTTTGCGGACGCACGGCGCGGGCAGGTGTTCGGGGCGGTTTTTCAACGGAAAGGGGCAGGATTTGCGCGCGTGGGAGAGGAAATGGTAATCGGGCCGGCGAAATTTGTTGAGACGGCGACAGAGCTTGCGACGGGCGGACCGATGGCATGGGTTTCGCCCGATGCCGCGCAGATGCTCGCGGAGGCGGCGTGGAAAGATCGGGAGAAGCGTGGAGAAAGGATCCAGTCGGTTTCAAGCGTTCTTGCGCCGATGATTGGGAAGATTGGGTTGGATCAACTTGCGGCAGGCCAGTGCGCGGA
>QHYF01000189.1 GCA_003224075.1 Acidobacteriota bacterium | reverse complement strand
AGCGAACTTGTTTGCAGCTTCTCGTCTTCGTACCGCGGCACCGCCAGGCGCGTGTTCACGACACCGATGTTTCCGCTCTGCACGTCCTTGATTACCAGATCCAGGCGGTACAGCCCCGGGCGCAGGGGAACGGCTTTTTGATAAATCGATTGCAGCTTCAGCGATTGCTGGAAAAGTGTATCCGGGAAATCGCGGCTGACGGAATCTTCAAACGTTTGCACCACGCGGCCGGTGAGAGTAGTCACGCGCCCGAAAATATTGAGTACCGCGGAGTGAATCCCGTCCTTCGCCTGAAAAGAAAGCTGGCTGTTGGGGACCTGCACGGTAACGGGCACAAGCACAGTGTCATTTGTCACTTTCAGATAGTCCGTGCGCCAGCGGAAATGGACCTGGTCGCGGACGATGCGCGACGTGACCACGGCTTCAAGATCCTTGAATTTAACCTCGGGAGGTTTGTTGACCTTGGCGTAGAGTTCCAGGCGGTTGAATTCGTTCATGCTGGCAGGTTCACCGCCCATAGACCTCGGCAGGTTTGTACCGTCGGAACGTGTGAAGCGGTCTGTCTTGGACGCCATGCCCATCGATTCCAGGAGGCTTAAGCCCGCGCCGGGCACGTGCAGCAGCGCGTCTTTTTCTGACGGGTCCATCGTCAGGTGATATTCCCCCGAGCCGCTGGGGTCCACGAATTCCAAGATGATGTTCTCGCCGATGCCTTCCAGGTAGCGCCAGCGCCAGGTTTCCCACGGATACGTGCTCGTTGAGCCGCCACCCTCTTCCATTGGCCGGTCGTACGTGCCGCCCGTGGGGTGCGATTCAACCTCATCCGCCGGACCCCACATGATGTACATGCGGCCACGATCGGTCTTCCAGCCGGGGATGCCGGAAGCAAAGTGTTCGTTGGCGTAGGCGATGCGGCGGTAATGCTCTTCCTTAAAATCGTTCTCCGGCAAATCAGGATTGCTGCTGCGCCGTAGCCAGAATTGCTCGATGAATTGCTCGCGCTCTTCGTTGGTATCGAGTTGAAGAAAGGCGTTGCGCTCTTCGGGAGAGATGATGTAGGTGACGTCCTCCGTCAGCCACTGCCGGTAGGCGCTGTCTAATTCTTTCAGCGTTCTCTTCATCTTTCGCTTTGTTTCTCTATCCGGCTTTTGCTGTGTCGGAGGGGCGCCTTGGTCCCGCGTCTGTTGGCCGAAGACCGGCAAAATGGCGATTGCGAACGAAAACATGGAGGCGATTAGGGTCCGGACTGCCCGTGGCATGAAGACACCTCAAAATTTGGGACGTTGCGATTCTACGCCCGGAAAAGCTCTCCGTCAATCAAAGGAATCCCCTGCATTTTGTGACACTTGCCCCCGGAAATCCTTTAGATCAAGTGTCACTCCGTTTGGTTGCCTGACAGTTTTTGACCTGAACGAACGTACAGGGGGATTACTCGATGCCGGAGAGAGGACGAACACGTTGGATTAGGACTTTTAACTCCGGAGGATACGCTCAAGGACAGTAATGTTACTGAACGCGCTGGGGCTGGCCATCCGAACCGACCAAGGCATCAAAAATGGCCAGCACGTGGCGCCGATAATCCACCATGCGCGCAAAAATATCACGGAGCTGCGGGTCATGCTCCGCTTCGCGGTGCCATTTGGCGAGGACCGCCGGGGGGACCTCGATGTCCCGTCGCAACTGATCCGCAGAATAACCGCGCAGGAACAGGCCATAGAAAAACGCGGCTTCCCGCTGCGGGAAGTCGAGATCGTGCACGAAATCGGTGAGAGCGATTTGTGGCGCCGTAGCCATAAGGAAAAATGCAGTTTACCCAAAAACTTCTCCGCGTCAAGTAGGACTCCAGTTTTTCTGCTGCGTTCCGGGTAACTCCCCCCTCCTTTGTCAGATTCACCGCGCGGCACGCCGGGGCTGCAACGTGGTGGTTGCCAGCCGCTTCTAACCACCGTAGGATGTTGAAAGGTATGGCGGGGCTACATAACTCGCGTAGATCATCGCTCGCCGGGCGCACATTTGGCCGCTTCTTGCGGTTCGGAGTTCTCCGCGGCCTGCGTTCGATCGAAATTGATCCGGAAGATTTCCGGCGTCAGCTCGCGGATAAGCACGGCCTTTGGGTTCCTAATTTCGCAAGAATGATGGATGTTCCGATGGAGCGCCTGGATGCCATCGCTGCGGCGCTGATTCGGGATGCAGAACGCCTGGCGCTTGCCGAAGGCGCCGGATTCGGCTTGGGTGGCATGATCACCTTCTTGCCTGATGCCAGCCTGCTCACGGTGATCACGCTGCGGCTGATCCAGCGGCTCTCTCTGCTTTATGGATTCGAGGTTCGCGGTCACGATCAAAGAATCGAAATGTGGAAGGCGGCTGCCGCAGCCTCCGGCATCGATTATGGCAAGGACCTTGCCGAAAAACAGATTCTCGAAAAGCTTGCTCCGCGCGTTGTGGAACGCTTCGCCGCAAAGGTTGGAGCTGAGGCAGCCGAAAAGTGGGCTGGGCGGCTAATTCCTCTCGCAAGCTCGGCCATTGGGGGTGCGCTGAACTTTTCCTTTGTTCGGGGATGGGGTCGCCGCGTCCAGCGCCACCTTCGGACTAGGCATCTGGAAGCGAAAGCTTCCGCGCCACGTCCCTCTCCGGCGTATACTTCTCCGGAGGCTGTGGTCCATTAGCGGCCGCAGTTTTACAGCAACATGCCAGCCCCTGCGCCCGAAGAATTTCTGCTTGGCGTGAACTATCCGTGGGTGAATTACGGCCAGGATTTTGGTCGCAGCCCGTGGGGCGCAAGGGGCGTCAGCACACCGGATACGCGAAAAGCCGTCGCCGAGGATTTCGAACGCATCCGGACTTCGGGTGTCGCGCTGGTGCGCTGGTTCCTGCTATGCGACGGGCGCAGCGGCCTCGCTGTCAATAATGGAATCCCAGCGGGACCCGATGATCTTCTCTTTGCGGATGTTGCCGCCGCGCTCGAACTGGCGCAGCAATTCGGCTTGCAGTTGTGTTTTTCCCTGCTCGATTTTCTGTGGATGCAGAATCGCGGTGCCGCCGCCTCGTCGCTGCCGAACCAGAACGTCTTGAAATTTCCCGCGGGGCGGGAAGCCTTGCTTGAGCGAGTGCTGATTCCGCTCTTCGGGGAATTTCGTGCGCATCCCGCGGTCTACGCCTGGGAAGTGGCCAACGAACCCGAGTGGGCCATTCGTGAATTCACGCCGTCCCCAGAAGCGGGTATACACTTTGCGGACTTCAATGCGTTTGCGCGTGAGATTGCGGATGCCGTGCACGAAAACTCGCAAGCGCGAGTGACGCTTGGCTCCGCACGGATCCTCTGGGTTCGCGCCTGGAGCGATCTCGCGCTCGATTTCTATCAGGCCCATTATTATCCGAAGACCGAGCGCGACCAAACTGGCGATCTCGGCGCGCAATTGCGGGCTTTGAAGCCGCAGGAAAGCCTCCATTGTCCGCTCTGGCTGGGAGAATTGCCCGCGCAAGACCCGGGCACACCCGGGTATTCGCTGGAAGCGGCGCTGGACGATTGCAAAGCTGCAGGTCTGGCTGGCGCGGGCGTCTGGAGATGGCGCAAACCCGAACCCGGCAGCGGTGACGAACAGTACGGCGCAGTCGACCCTGAGGCGCTGCTCATCTGGCTCACACAAAACGGCATTTCCGCCGTCTAACGGGTCGTGATGCTGGACGGGCGGCCATCTCTTTTCTTTGCGAAGGTTTTGCACTTGAGGAAGGAACGGGAGGCGGGTATGCGAACAATCGAGAAGTTGTTAGGTGGCGCCGTTTTCTTCGGTTTGGCATTTGTTTTAGCACTTGTTTCCCAACCGGCCGCTTCGCGATCGCCGCAGGGCATGAACACGCCTCAGGCTGGAGCAGACGAGCCGGTGCCGGCATATCATGCGCAGGCGCCCCAAGGTGCGCTTCCCACGACGATGGCCCCCGAACTCTTTAGTGATCCCATGGTTCAGAATGCTTACACGCTCGCGGCGAAGATCAAGAAAACGCTTTACCAGGAGCCCTGCTATTGTCATTGCGACCGCACTAAGGGCCACGGCAGCCTGCTCGATTGCTTTGCCAGCAAACACGGCTCGGAATGCGGCACCTGCATCTATGAGGACTTCTACACCTACGAACAGTCGCAGAAGGGCAAAACCGCCGCGCAGATTCGGGCAGGCATCATCAAGGGCGAATGGAAGTCTGTGGACGCCGCCAAATACCGGGAGCCGTTGCCCGCAAAGTGACACGAAGCCTTTGGCCGTCGCACATTCGAAACATTGCACAGAAGTTTCTTGTCACCATGCGATGCAATTCGTAAACTAGACTTGCCCCAGCCAAACAGAGGAGGAAGAATGCATTTTCGCGTCAAGATGTGTGTGTCGATGCTGGCGATTGCCGCCGTGTTCGGTCTGGCAGGAATCCCAGCGCGGGCCCAAGACAAGCAACATGTCGTTTCTCTGAGCGACCTGAACAAAGACGCGGCGCGGCCGGCCCAGACGCGCCAAGCAAACGAGGAAGCTGTTCGCACGCTGCTTTCTTCCGACCAGGCCCAAAAAGCGTTGAAATCCGCCAAACTCGACTACCAGAAGGTGGATAAGGCCGTCGGCCAACTAAGCGATGAAGATCTTGCCAAGCTGGCCGAGAGGTCTCGCCAGGCGCAGAACGATTTCGCCGCCGGGCGCATATCGGACCGCGATATGCTGTGGATCATCCTGATCGCGATCGGCATCATCGTCCTGGCGGTTGCGCTTCGTTAATTCTTATATTTCGGAGTCCTGCGTTACGCGGATAAACCGGATTGTGCTCGGTTTGCTCCTGCTCCTTTTCCTGGGACGATCGGACTCTCCGGCGTCCCAGGAAAACGCGGGAGTGTGGCTCGACGTGCCGTTCGTAAAGCAAAGCGAGGACGGCTGCGGGTCTGCCGCCATCTCCATGGTTTTGCAATATTGGAACGCCCGTGGTGCGCGCGTTGAACCACAGCGCGCCGACGCAGGAGCCATTCAAAAGCAACTCTATTCCCGAAAAGCGCGTGGGATCTATGCTTCGGATATGGAAAGCTATTTGAAAGACTCCGGCTTTCGCGTTTTCCGTCTCGAAGGGGAATGGAACGATCTTCAGGACCAACTGAAGCAGGGGCGGCCGCTAATCGTGAGTCTCCAGCCGGGCAGCGATAAAGCCGTGCTCCATTACGTCGTCGTGACCGGGATCGATTGGCAAAGCGGGGCAGTCTTCATCAACGACCCTGCGCGCGGCAAGCTTTTGAGGATCGAGCGCGCGGATTTCGAAAAGAAATGGCGGCCGAAGCGCAACTGGATGCTGCTGGCAGTCCCCCAAAAGGCCGTGTGATTTTTCTTCTGATTGCCGTTCTGATGCTCGGTTCTCCAGCATTCGCTCAAGATCATCCTTCCGATCAGGCCCGCCTGACCGCCGCGCAAAATGCCTTCGATGCGGGACATTGGAATGAGGCTATCGGCCTCGCGAAGGGTCCTGCGGACCAGTCGCCTGAGTTCGACTTTCTGGAGGGGCTTGCCTTGGCCCGCCTCGAGAAATGGCCCGAAGCGAAACTGGCGTTTGACGCCGGTTTGCGAAAAGCGCCAAACGATCCGCGGTTTCTGGTTGAACTGGCAGGCATAGCCTACAAGCAGAAAGATTTTAGAACGGCGAAGGATCAGTTGCATGCAGCGCTGCGTTTGAATCCGCAAGACGCGTACTCGAGCGAATTTCTCGCCACGATTTATTTTCTCGAAGGCAACCTCGAAGCAGCGTTGAAATATTGGAATCCTGAAGACAAACCGCGCCTGCGTAATGTGGTGTTCGCGCCGCCGCTGCAACTGAAGGAATCGCTCCGCAACCGCGCCATCACCTTCAACGCTCCGCAAATCCTGGGCCGCGGCGCGCTGCTCGCGACGCAAGCGCGTCTGGATAATCTGGGTGTCTTTTCGAGCCGGCGGATCGAACTTGCTCCTGCTGATTCCGGGGATTACGACGTGACGCTGCACCTGGCGGAGAGAAATGGCTGGGGCGATTCCAAGGTTGAGGGCATCGTTTCGCTGCTGAGCGGCTTGCCCTACGCTGCAGTCTACCCTGAGTTCTACAATCTCGGCCATGACGCCGTGAATCTGACTTCACTTGCGCGATGGGATTCGGAAAAGCGCCGCGTCTTTCTCGCGCTCTCAACGCCGCTCTACGGCGACCCCGGTTTGCGTTTGCGGGTTTACGCCGACGCGCGCAATGAAAACTGGAACCTGTCGCAAACTTTTTTTGGCGTCGGCACGCCTCTGACGGATCTGAACATGCGCCGTGCTGCGTTTGGATTGGAAGTGCATTCCATCGTGAACGGTAGATGGAACTGGAGCGCCGGCGCGGACATCGCCAATCGAAACTTTCGAAATGTGAGCGCCGTTGCCTCGCCTGCCGAGCGCACCTTCTTCACCGGCAGCACGTCTCTGGCCGGACGGCTTGGCTTCGGGCGGGCTATGCTGCGCGTGCCCGAGCGCCGCTTCACACTCGACTCCTCGGTCGAGGCAAGGGCGGGCCGCGAGTTTGCCGATGGCCTTGGACCGTTCGCCACGCTCCGAGGCTCACTGCGCGCGCATTGGTTTCCCCGGGCACAGGGCGAAGATTACGAGATGCAGGCGCAAATTCACGCCGGCGGAACCGCTGGCAAAGCCACACTCGATGAACTGTTTCAATTGGGCATCGAACGCGACAACGACCTCTGGTTGCGTGGTCACGCCGGAACGTTCGACGGGCGGAAAGGCGCTGCTCCGCTCGGCCGAAGGTTTTTTCTTGCCAATTGGGACATGGACAAGAACATCTATGAGAATGGTTTTTTCGCCGTGAAGCTCGGTCCGTTTCTCGATAGCGGCGCTGTTGCGGATTCCTCGGGTCTCTTCGGTTCGCGGAGCTGGCTCTGGGATTCCGGCGCGCAGTGCAAGGTTCGCGTTCTAGGAGCTTTGACCATTGTTCTTTCATACGGCAGAGACTTGCGTGGCGGGCACAACGTGTTTTACGGCACGGTTCTGCGCTGATTCTTTCGAAGGCTCCTTCAACGAGCTTTGATCCTCAGGTAACCCCGTTGCTCTTTCGCGCCCTCAGTTCTAGAAGTGGAAGACGAATCCACCCGCCAACTGGAAGTCGTTCTGCGACTGCTTGAAGAACCCGGTGCGCACGTAGTCAGCCTCCAAGCGGAAAGACAGGCGAGGGTTCCAGCGGTAATCCGCGCCACCACCGGCCTGTATGGAGTAAGTGTTGCGGCTGAATCCCGAAGTCTGAGGCTGTTCGTGAGCGCCGCCAAAAATCCCGTGCAGCCAGGGCTCCCATTGTCTCTGCCGCCAGGCGATCTTGGGGCCAGCGCCGTAAGTTGCAAGCTTGACGTGCTCGTTTTGGAAAATCTGGGGGGCGAAGGCAGCCGAGACGTTTCCTTCGATCGCGAACCACTCGTTTGTGAAGTAAGCAACTGAAGTTTTGATGCCAAAGGCGTTGGCATCAAAAGCCGAGGATTGGAACCGGAACCAGGTAACGCCGAATCCTAGCTCCCAGCGATAGTCGTCGCGCCCGCCGAAGATAAATCGCGGCTTGGGTGAAGGCGGGGCGGGGTCGGCCCTGTCAACCGGCACAACCAGTGCGGTGGCAACCCCTGGCGCTCCGAGCGCATTCGCTGGTTTGGCCGCCGGTTGGGAGAGAGTATCCGCAACGGCAAGAGAATTGACGAGTTCCGCCTTTGTGGCGGAAGTCGCCGAGAAGTCTTGAGCCACGTTCCCCTTGTCGATCATCAAGGTTGGCACGTTCACCTGCGCCCGAGCAACACACACGGCCCCGAGCAGCAACAATACCGTCGCTAAGAACCTCATCTTGACACTCCGCTTAGAGAGTTGACCCCACGCCCGGAATCGGTACCGTAGCCACGGTAAACAAACCAGGCCCCTTTGTCTACGCTCTTTCGCACAAATGCGGCAAAAAAGAAAAGGGCGGATCGGTCCACAGGGGGCTAGTTGAAAAAGCCCGGTGAAATTTTAGCGGCCGTGTCTCAAATAATCGTCTGTCTTGTTCAGCCAGTCTTCTCGCGGCGGGTTGAACACGTCCAGATCGACCGTATCCTCCAGCGCCCAAGCTTCATGCGGCATATTTGATGGAATGCACAGCACCTCTCCCGCACGCACCACCACTTCCTTGCCGTCGATGGCGAATTTCAGCGCCCCCTCGAGTATGTAGGTCACCTGTTCGTTGTGGTGGTGATGCATCGGCACGTGCGCGCCTCTTTTCAGCAGCACCCGCGCCAGCATGATTTTGTCGCCAACGACCATCTCCCGGTCGATGAGCGGATTAAGCTGCTCGCGTTCCACGTTCTTCCACGCAATGTGCTTTGGTTGAGTCGTTGTGCTCATTTCTTGTCTCCACAAAGCCTGGCCCTAGCGCGACACCTCGGCGCGCCAGTGCACCGAGGCACGCTGCATGCGCTCGAGCGCCTCGTCGAGAAGATTCCGCGCACTCACGAGCGAAAACCGTAGATAATTCCTGCCGCCAGCGCCAAACGCCGCTCCGGCGATTCCCGCGACTCCGGCCTCTTCAAGCAATAGCTTCTGCACTTCTTCTGCGGAAAGTCCTGTGTCTTCGATGCTGACCCAGGCGTAGAAAGCGCCGTCCGGCACCTGGCATCGAAATCCGGGAATCCGATTCAGCCCGGCAACAAAAAGATCGCGCCGCTTGCGGTACTCCGCCACCATCGCATCCACCGAATTTGTCGAATCGCGCAGCGCTTCGATAGCCGCCACCTGCGTGAATTCCGCCGCGCACGTAAACGTGTTCAATACCAACAAATCCATCGCGTCGATTACCGGTGCCACGGCATATCCCAGCCGCCAGCCGGTCATGGCAAAACTCTTCGAAAATCCGTCGATGATTACCGTGCGCTCCGCCATGCCGGGTAGCGACCAAATGGACTCGTACTCGCCGCTGAACAAAATGCGCGCGTAAACTTCGTCCGAAAGAATCCACAGATCGTGCTTTTTCGCAAGCTCCGCGATTTTCTGGAGCGCCGCCTTGCTGAAAACCGTCCCCGTCGGATTATTCGGTGAATTAAAAATGATCATGCTGGTGCGCGGGGTGATTATTCTTGCGATTTCATGCGTATCCGGCTGGAACTGATTTTTCTCTTCCAACCGGAAGGGCACCGCCGTGGCGCCCAGCCCGCGCGTGAACGACGGATATATCGGAAAGCCCGGATCGGGGTAGAGCACTTCGTCGCCCGGCTCGATGAGCGCCATCATCGCCAGTGCCAGCGCCATTTTGCAGCCGGGCGCTACCAGGACTTGCTCCGCCACGGCGTCAAGCCTCCGAGTGCGCTTCAAGTAGTCCGCAATCGCTTCTCGCAGTGCAGGTACACCCCGAGTAGAACAGTAGCGATCGCGTCCCTCGGCTACTGCGTTGCGCACCGCATCCACAACCGGCGCGGCCGGATGAAAATCCGGTTCGCCCAGCTCCAGATGAATGATCGAGCGCCCTTCACGCTCGAGTTCTTTCGCGCGCGCGTAAACGGCCAGCGCGCCCTCGCCGTGCAGTTGAGAAACACGTGATGCGATTCGCGTCATGGCAATGCCCGGACGCGCATCTTATCACTTAGCGCTCGCCAGCGGCCAAGCGCAAGGCGTGTGCAAGGCCCCTTGACGCCGGCATCCCCTGGCGAGACGATGAGTTCGGGCACCAACACGTAACCCGCCCCCTTCTAGAACCGTCTAACGAGTGAGGCATCGTCCCCCAAGGGGGTGAACATGACTTCCCGCAAGCTGGTTCCTCTGATTCTGCTGATTCTATTCTTGGCGCTCTTTGTCGGCGCGCAGTCTGCCGCGGCGGATTCGAGCCATGCCCGCATCATCCGGCTGAGCCTTGTGCAAGGTGACGTCCGGTTCGCCAGGCAGGTGCACGGTGACCCTCTTGCTGACCCGAACGCGGTCTGGGAGACTGCCGCACTCAATCTGCCCATCGGCCAGAGTTACGTTCTTGCCACCGACAACGGTCGCGCCGAAGTCGAATTCGAGAACGGCGCCATGGCTTTCCTGAAGGAAAACACAGTTCTCGAGTTTTACGATCTTTCGCTCCATGACGGCGCACGCACCACGCGCCTGGTTCTCCGGCAGGGAAGCGCTTCTTTTTACGTCAATCCGGCCCGCGGCGACTATTTCAGCGTCATTGGCGGCGACTTCACCGTGCAAGCAGACAACCAGAGTTTTTTCCGGCTTGATAATTACGAGGATGGCAGCACAGTGCAAACCTTGAAGGGACGCGTTTCCGTTCTGCACAAGGACAACACGACGCAACTCGAAAAGGGCCAGTCTCTTTCGATCAAGGCTGGTGACGATTCTTCTTTGGCCGTTGGGCGCCTTCTGGATGAGGACGACTTTGACCGCTGGGTCTCCGGCCGCGTTGATAGTGTTAGCACCGCTACGGCGGCGACGCTGCAATACACGAATTCGCCCTACTACACTTCCGGATTTGCCGACCTGTACAACTATGGTTCCTGGTTTTCCTGCGGCGGATACGGCTACGGTTGGAGGCCGTTTGGCGCCGGCTTT
>QHYF01000188.1:2018-7889 GCA_003224075.1 Acidobacteriota bacterium | reverse complement strand
TGGCGGCGTGATGGAAGCGGTATCGCGGGGCGCGAAAGAGGCGGGCGGAAAAACTTTCGGGGTGACGGCGGAATTCTTCAAAACGGCGAAGATCAATGCGTGGGTTGACGTGGAAGTGCGGAAGCAAAGCTGGGAAGAAAGATTGTTCGAGCTGATCCGGCGTGCGGATGGCTTTGTGGCATGCAGAGGCGGCACGGGGACGCTTGCGGAGCTCGCGGTGGTTTGGGAAATGTTGAACAAGTCGGTGATGACCGGGAAACCGTTTGCCGTACTCGGAGATTTTTGGCAGCCGATCTTGGAACGTGTGCGGGAAGTCGAGTTGGGACATCCAGCGCCGTGGGGTGAGGCAAACGGCCGCCTGGTGCATGTGGCGGCGACGCCCGGCGAAGTTGCGCTTTATCTGCGGAAAGAGTTGCAGCAACCATAGACATGTCACGGACCACCCAAGAAGTCCTGGAATTCGACAAGCTGCGGGAATTGCTGCGGCTGCGGACGACGTGCGCGCCGGGGCGGCGAGCCGTGAATGCGCTCGAGCCGGGAATGGAGCGCGCGGTGCTGGAAGCGACTTTTGCCTTGATTCGCGAGGCACGGGAGTGGCTGCGAGCGGGGCGCGAATTGGGATTCGGCGCGCTGGCTGATCCGCAAGGCTGGCTCGAACGCATCGAAGGGCCGGGGGCCGTGCTGGAGCCGGGCGAATTCCTCGATGCGGCGTCCTTACTGGAAACGTCGGGATGGTTGCGGCAGCAGTTTCGTGAAGATGCGGCGAAATTTCCATTGTTGGCGGCGCGGGCGGCCTCGCTTGCTGATTTTCGCGATGCGCATGCGGCGATTCGGCGGTGCGTGCTGCCGAACGGCGAAATCAGCGACGAGGCGTCGGCGGCGCTGCGGCGGATCCGCGCAAGCATCACGCAGACGCGCGAATCGATCCAGAAAACTCTCAAGCAGATTTTGCGCGCGCGGAATGCGGAAGCCGGGGAGGATTACGTCACACTTCGGAATGACCGTTTTGTGATCCCGGTGCGCGCCGAGCACCGGCGGAGCGTACCGGGCATAGTGCACGGAGCCAGCGCGACGGGCCAAACGGTCTTCATGGAGCCGTTCGAAACCGTCGAAGCGAACAACCAGCTCGTGCAACTGGCCGAGGACGAAGCCGCCGAGATCGCGCGGATCCTGCGCGAACTGACGGAAAAGCTGCAGATGGTTCGAGGACCGCTGCTTGCGGCGGCGGAAACGATTGCGGAAGTCGACAGCGTCTTTGCGCGAGCGCGATTCGCGCGGGAGTTTGACGCCGCCATGCCGGAATTTTCCGAAACGAATGAATTACGCCTGGAAGGCGCGCGGCATCCGGTGCTGGAAGACAAGCTCCGCAGAGAAAATCGCGCCATCGTTCCGATGACGTTATCGCTCGGTGGTGAAGAGCGAGTGCTGGTGATCAGCGGCCCAAACACCGGCGGCAAGACCGTGGCGCTGAAAACGACGGGGATGGCCGCGCTCGCGGCGCAGTCCGGGATTCCGGTTGCGGCGCAGCGCGCGGTCCTGCCGATCTTTGACCGCGTGCTGGTGGATATCGGCGACGAACAATCGATTGCGGCGGATTTGTCCACGTTTTCGGCGCACATGCTGAATCTGAAGGGCATGCTCGAAGCAGCCACGCCGAAGTCTCTCGTGCTCGTGGATGAAATGGGAACAGGGACGGCGCCCGAGGAAGGGGCGGCGCTGGCCGTGGCACTGCTGGATGAATTTCGCGGGAAAAACTGTATCGTGCTGGCGACGACGCATCACGATCGGCTAAAGACGTACGCTTCGACGACGCCCGGGGTTGTGAACGCCGCAGTGGAATTCGACGACGTAAATCTGCGGCCCACTTACCGCCTGATGGTGGGCGTGCCGGGCGGCTCGAGCGGAATTGCGATCGCGCAACGGCTGGGGCTCGCCAAAGGAATCATCGAACGCGCGAGGTCGCTGCTGACCCCGGAATCGCGCGAAGCCGCAGACCTAATCGCTTATCTGCATCGCAGCCGCGACGAACTCGATCGGATGCGGCAGCAAATGGCCGCTGAGCGGCATGAACTGGAAGAAGAGCGCAGGAAACTGCGCACGGAGTGGGTCGAACGGCAGCAGAAGCGAATCAAGGAATTGGAAGCGCAATTCGCCGAGATGCAGAAGCGCTTCGAGGAAAACGTCGCGCGTGTGGTCGAAGCGGTGAAAGAGCGGGAACTGCGCGGGCAAGCCGAGAAATCCGCGCGGCGCAAGATGCAAGATGCACGCAGCGGGGCGCGCGAAGAGTTGAACGCCGCGGTCGTGCAGACCATTTCCGACTCGCAAGCGGATCTCGGCGTTCATTCCGATTCTCGGGAGGCGGTCAGCGCGGACCGGCTGCAAGCGGGCGCGAGGATTCGCGTGCGTGGATTCAGCAAGCCGGTCGTGCTGCGCCGAATCGAAGGCTCGTCCGCCGAAATCGAAGCTGGGCCGCTGCGGATGAAAGTCACGCTGGATGAAATCACCGGCGTGGAAGGATCAACTCCCGGCGCAAAGACGGGCGCTCCGGCCACAAATTCACCAGCCATGAAAGTAATCGCGCAGCGCGGCAAAGGCGCTGCAGCAGACGAGATCAACGTGATTGGCATGACCGTGGAAGAAGCAACGGATCGCCTGGACAAATTTCTGGACGATGCGGCCCTGGCGCACAAGGCGCGAGTGAGGATCATTCACGGACACGGCACGGGCGCGCTTCGCAAAGGAATCGGTGAATTTCTCGCCTCGCACCCGCTGGTCGAGAAGCATTCGTTCGAGGCGGAGAACCGCGGGGGGAAAGCCATCACGGTTGTGGAAATGCAGAAGTAAGAAAATTCAAGACTGGCAATAGCAGTCATGCGGAGCACCGCTTCCCCAGCGATGCAAGCGCGAGGCTTTGATATACTCCCCCGCGGTCCGGATGCCAATTCACAATGAGGTGCCTTGATGACAACTCCGCAGAATGCCTTGTCGCCGGAAAAAATGACCCGTATGGCCACGCGCCTCTGCGCAGTCATCGCAGTGGTTTTAGCGGTACTGGCGGGAACGCCGGCGACAACTCGCGCGCAGGCGCAGGCACCGAAGAGAACGGTGATTCGCCCCGGCCGAATACTCGACGTGCGCACGGGAGAGTTGCGCGCGAATCAAGCCGTCGTCATTGAAGGGGAAAAGATTACGCGAGTCGCGCCGTCCAGCGAAGTCAAGGCGGGAGCCGGAGACGCGACCATCGATCTGCCGGACGCCACGTTGCTGCCCGGCTTGATCGACATGCACACGCATCTGACGTTTGACCTGAATTCGCTCGGGTATCAGGGGCTTGGGATTTCGACGGCTCGTGAAGCGTTGCATGGCGCGAGAAACGCGCGGCGCACCCTCGAAGCAGGATTCACTACAGTGCGCAACGTTGGCGCGAAAGATTATGCGGACATCGCATTGCGCGATGCCATCAACGATGGAGACGTGATTGGGCCGCGCATGGTCGCTTCGGGACCAGCGCTGGGAATCACCGGCGGTCATTGCGACGAAAATCTGCTCCCGCCCGCATTTCATTTTCAGGGAGACGGAGTGGCCGACGGCGTCGAGGCGGTGCAGCACAAGGTTCGCGAAGTCATCAAGTATGGCGCGGACGTCATCAAGGTCTGTGCTACGGGCGGAGTGCTTTCGAAGGGCGACGACCCGAACGCCTCGCAGTATACGCTCGAAGAGATGAAAGCGATCGTGGCGGATGCGCACCGGCTCGGCCGCCGCGTGGCCGCCCATGCGCACGGCGCCGAAGGAGTGCGCTGGGCCTCGGAAGCGGGCGTGGATTCCGTCGAGCACGGCCACCTGATGGACGATGCGGCGATTGCCACACTGAAGAAGAATGGAACCTATCTCGTGCCGACACTTTTTCTGACCGAATACATGCAACAACACATGGAACACAGCGACATACCAGAATATTCCAGGCAGAAGATGCGCGATGTTGCCGCGGCTGCGCAGCAGAACGCAAAGAAGGCGTTCGCCGCGGGAGTGAAGGTGGCGTTTGGCACAGACGCGGCGGTTTATCCGCACGGATTGAATGCCGGCGAGTTCCACGTCTATGTAAAGCTGGGAATGACGCCGCTGGCAGCGATCCAGGCCGCGACGATCAATGCGGCGGACCTGCTCGGATGGAAGGATCGCGTTGGCACACTCGAGCCGGGAAGGTGGGCGGACATCGTCGCCGTCGATGGCGATCCGACGAAAGACGTCACCATCCTCGAGCACGTGAAATTTGTCATGAAGGGCGGCACGGTCTACAAGAACGATTACATGAAGCGATGACCGTCACCGAATCCATTTAGGAAGAACCCAGCAGGAGGTGGCATTCCATGCGTTCGGCGTGGCGATCTTTATTGTTGTGGTTCTTCGTTTCCGCCGTAACTGTGATCTGTGGCTACGCCCTGCATTTGAAGGTGGGCTTCGAGCAGCTCGGCGCCTGGGGTGCGTTTCTGACCGGCTCCGGCACTCTGGTTCTCGGATTCGGCGCCATCTACGCCGTGATTCACGGAGTCGAAGAATACCGGGATCGCACCAACGCGGAAAGGCTTCGCTGGCTCTCGCAACTGCAAGCGGAATTTTTCGAAGGCCGCACTTTTTCTTTCATCCGGCGCAAAGTCGATTATGACGAGCTGGATGATGTCATGAACTTGCTCCGGCGCGACGACGATCCCAAGGCCAAGTTCGAGTCCGAAGAGAAGGAACTGTTCGACAAGTTCACCGACTATCTGAACTTTTTCGAATTCATCGCTTACCTCTATTATCAAAAGCAGATGCTGCGCAAGGATGTTGAGGCGCTTTTTGATTATTACCTGAGGCGTTTGGTGGAAATCCGTCAAGCGGACGATTTGCTCGCTTACCTCAAACGCAACAATTTTGAGAATCTGTCGAAACTCCTAGTAGAATATAGGCAGAAGAGCAAAGGTAAAGCAGCATGAGCAAGCGGAAAAACTCGGAAACGATGAATGGGCGCGCGAAGCCCGCGCCGGTATCCTATCTATTTGTGTATGGCACGCTGATGCAGGGACAGCGGCTTCACCATCGGTTGGGCAATCCTGGCGAGATCCGGTTCGTTGCCCCGGCCAAGATCCACGGGGAGCTTTATCGGTTGCCTGCGCGCCGCTATCCGGCGGCGATTCAAAGTCCCAGGAGGGATCGTTTCGTCCACGGCGAACTCTACCGGATGCGCAAGCCCGATCGAACTCTGCCGGCCTTGGACCGCGTGGAAGGTTGTGACGAAGGACTTTTCGAGCGGCGGCTTGTGGACGTCTGGGCAAATGGCACGAAGCGCAGAGCTTGGACCTATCTTTTTGCCCAGCCATTAGCCAAGGCCCAAGTTGTCCCGACCGGCCGGTTCCCTTACCAACAGGCGCACGCCTGACGTAATTCAACTTGGCGGAAGCAGGATCATTTGCGGAGAAGGTGAAGCAGCAGGCGGACATTGTCCGCGTGGTGGGGGAATACGTCCAGCTTAAGAAGGCCGGGCAGAATTTCCGCGGGCTTTGTCCGTTCCATTCGGAGAAGACGCCGTCGTTCAACGTGCATCCGGTGCGCCAGATTTTTCACTGCTTCGGGTGTGGCAAGGGCGGCGATGTCTTCGACTTTGTGATGGAAATGGAGCGGTGCGAGTTTCCGGAAGCGCTGCGCATCGTGGCGGAGAAATGCGGAATCGCGCTGCCGCGGCCGAAGGAACATTCGCAGGAAGAACGGAAAGAGAAGCAGCAGCGGACCGTGCTCGTGGAAATGCATCGCGAGGCGCAGACGTTTTTCGTGAAGCAACTGGAAGGGACGCTGGAAGGGAAAGCGGCGCGGGCGTACCTTGAAGATCGCGGATTG
>QHYF01000188.1:0-2005 GCA_003224075.1 Acidobacteriota bacterium | reverse complement strand
GGCGACACCTTGCTGCGCCAACTGAAACCCAAATACAACGAAAACTTGCTGGTTGAATCCGGGCTGGTCTCGCGCGACCAGGGCGGGCGGCTCTTCGACCGGTTCCGGCGGCGAATTACATTCCCCATTTCAAACGAATCGGGAAAAATCGTGGCGTTCGGAGCTCGCGCGCTGGGCGATGACATGCCGAAATACTTGAACTCGCCCGAGACGCCGATCTATTCGAAAAGCAACGTGTTGTATCACATGGACCGCGCGAAAGAAGGAATCCGCCGAGACGATTTCGTAATTCTTGTCGAAGGCTACATGGACGCCATCGCCGTCGCGCGTGCCGGAATCAGCAATGTGGTCGCTAGCTGCGGCACCAGCCTTGCGGAAACGCAGATCAAGTTGCTTGGGCGTTTCACTAAGCGTGTCGTCGTGAACTATGACCCGGATGCGGCGGGGCAGTCCGCCACGGAACGGTCTCTGGCTCTCTTGCTGGAGCAGGATTTCGAAGTGCGCGTGCTGGCGCTTCCGCCGGTCGGCGATAAGAAGGCCGATCCGGATTTGTTCATCCGCGAAAAGGGCGTCGAAGAATATACGACGCTGCTAAAGAAAGCGCCTCCCTACCTCGCCTATTTGATCGAGCGAGCCAAGAAATTGGGGGTGGAGACGGCCGAGAGCAAGGTCAAAGCTGTTAACTTTTTGTTGCCTTATGTGCAGAAAATTCCAAATCCGATGTTGCGTAAAGAATGGGCCGCTGAGATAGCCGCTCGTCTAAGACTCGAAGACCCGATGCTGCGAGCCGCTTTTGGCAAGGCAGCGAAAGAACGCCGCAGCGAACTAAAGCTTCAACCGGAACTCGTCGGCCGCGTGGCCAAGCCGGTCGAGCGCCGCCTGATTCAAATGCTGGCGGAGGCGGAAGGCTTCCGGCAGGAACTCGCCAGGCAGTTGCAGAATGCCCGGCTCTATCACGGTCTGGAGACGGAGAAGATTTTTGCGGCGCTGGTCGTCGCCAGCCTTTCCGGCCAGCCGCTGCAAGCAACAGAGTTGGCGGCGGTGCTGGAAGAGCGCGACCGGCGGCTGCTCTTCGAAATTCTGTTTGAAGAGGCCAGCGAGCCGACCTGGGAAGAGGCCATGAGCTGCGTCGAGGCTCTGCAGCACCGGCAGGCAGAGCGGGAGCTGGCGGACGTGCAGCGCAGCATCGAGACAAATCCGCCCGGGTCGGCGCTGCGCGGCTTGCTGGAAAAAAAACAGGAATTAATGCGCCGACTCGCCGCAACGCGGTGACCGTCGAACGCTCTCCGATCCGAATTGGAGCGGCTAACCCCTCCCCCTGGTTTTTTGTAAGTGTTGCATCTAAAGGACTTAGAGTCTATGTAAGTGGTTTAGAATCAACACTTGGGGGCGTTTCTACAAGTGTTGATTCTAAAGAAGTTGCCCGGACAACTCACGGATCGCGAATTTCGACGGAGCGCGGCTCGCCCGGTCTCAACCAAATCCATTGCATAAGGGAATCGCGCAGATTTACCTATCAACTAGTATACGCTCATCATAGCAGAAGTCAAGGGAAAAGAAAGTAGGAGCGTGACGGGTTCAGTGCTTCTGCGCCTCGAAACAGGGGTGACGTTCCGAGCTACGTGGAAGGCGCAGCTCGCCGGCGCATCAGCCAGACCGAGAGTGCCAGCAGCGTCGCCGGAAGCCAAATCCAGAGCAGCTCACTCTCGACGACAGCAACTCCGCGCTCCGAAAAAAATCGCCCGATGCCGATTGGCGAGAGGTGAATCGGCCTCCATAGAAGAAAGTAACGGCGATTTTCGAACGGGGCGAAGAAGGCGACAACGGCGATGCCACGCAAACCCTCCCCGCTGTGCCCGGCTACGCAGAACCTCACGTGCCAGAGCACCCCGCCCAAGCGCCCCTGCGTCACAGAAGCCGGAATGGGTTGTTCTGGCCCCAGGTTATAGATTGTAGACGAGATAGCGCAGCCGCCTGAAGATAAGTCTTCCACACATTTCCACCA
>QHYF01000187.1:4640-11827 GCA_003224075.1 Acidobacteriota bacterium | reverse complement strand
CCATGCGCAGCGTCGCGGGCCGCCCGCTGGCGACGGCCTTCTCCGCCTGCTCAAATTTTGCCTCCGCGCGCGCAGCCGCCTGTGGACTCGTCTCCACGGGGGGCGGCGGGGCCTTGTGGAGCAGCAGAATGAGCGTAACGACGCCCAGCGCGTAGGTCGTCCAGCGAATGATTCGAAAGATCCGCTTCCACGGCGTCGCGCTTGTCGGGATGGCATGGGCGAATTGATACTGATTCGTCGGCGGAGTCGTTTGCGTCATGATTCCCTCTTCCAAGAGTTTGAAATCGCGGCGGTTGGCTCATGATGCCGCCACGCGCTGCACTTCAAAACGTCGTCGCGAAGAAGCAGCCGGGAAGCTCGGTTTCCTTAATCAAACCTTAACCGCGCAAACGACCAGCGACAACCGGTTCTCGGTAATTAGAGGCCAAATCGGCACCTGTCCGCGTGGCCGTGCCTTGCCACACTCTCAGGATTCGAATGGTGAAGCGGGTCGCGCCAGGAGGAGCGCCACGCTATGCGAGGCTGGACACGATGAATGATTGGAAACGTCCGTGAGAATGCCGCGTCTATAGACTGTGGCGTTTAATAACATGAGTCACAAAACGAACGCGTCTGCAGCGCGCACGAATATGAATTGCGTGTTAGGGAGGAGTGCGATGCGAAGAATTCTTTTGGCGCTGTTTGGCGGCTTGCTGGCAGCAAGTCTCGTCCTGCAGCCGGGGTTGAGCCGGACTCCGGAAAATGCGGGGCCGCAGTTTACCGCGGACGGTAAATTGCTTCGTCCGGAGGGTTATCGCCGCTGGGTGTTTGTTTCTTCCGGCTTTGGGATGAGTTACAACGCGAATGCTGGCGGCAATGGCGCCCCGGCTTTCACGAACGTTTTCGTTACTCCGTCTGCGTACGACTACTTTCTGGCCAACGGCAAGTGGCCGGACAAGACCATGTTCGTCCTCGAGGTCTACGGTTCTACTTCACGCGGTTCCATCAACCAGCACGGAAGCTACCAGGAAAACTTCCAGGGCCTGGATGTGGAGGTAAAGGACGAATCCCGCTTCCCGGACAAATGGGCTTACTTTGGCTTTAGTGCGTCGCAAGAAGCCTCGCAGGCCGAGTCTCCCGGCAAGAACGATTGCTGGAACTGCCACGACAAGAATGCCGCCGTCGAACATTCCTTCGTGCAGTTCTATCCGGAGCTGCTGAAGCTAGCGAAAGAAAAAGGAACGATCAAGCCGACCGTGCACCTGGAAGACAAAAAGTAGCCAAATCGAATACGAACACCCTGCCCGAGGCATGACGTGGCACAGGGATTTCCTGCGTGCTTCTTCCTCGCCTCGTCGGAAGCCTCCTACATCACTGCCCAAGTCCCTGTCGCCGATGGCGCAAACATAATCCAAGAAAATAAGGGTGCCTGAATCGCGATCCGCCTTCTCGTCACAATCCCAACCCTGAACGAAGCGCATAGAATAAGCACGTGACCTGCAATCTCGATCCGCCGCTGAGGAGGCTCCGCATGCGCCGTACCCTACCCATTCTCGTGATGCTCCTGGTGCCCGCTTTGCTGCGCGCACAGCAGGACGCCAAGCCGCCCGCAGCCTCCGCGCAAACGCCCGGCAACGCGGCTGTGGCCGACGCGAAACGCGCGCCAGGCACACGTCCAAGAATTGGCGTGGCGCTCGAAGGCGGCGGCGCACTGGGGCTGGCGCACATCGGGGTCCTGAAGTGGTTCGAGGAGCACCACATTCCCGTGGATTACGTTGCGGGGACGAGCATGGGCGGATTGGTCGGCGGATTCTATGCCACCGGCATGAACCCGGAGGAAATGAAGACGCTCATTGAGGGTCTGGACTGGCGAAAGATTCTGAGCGACCGGACGCCCTATGAAGATTTGTCCTACCGCAGAAAAGAAGATCAACGCGCGTATCCGAATTCGCTCATTTTTGGACTGCGCCACGGCTTATCGGCTCCTGCGGGGCTCATTCCCGGCCATCAGATCGGCCTGCTGATCGACCGCGTGGCGCTTCCCTATTACGGAGTGCCCTCGTTCGATGCGTTACCGGTGCCGTTCCGCTGCGTGGCGACGGACCTGGTCAGCGGGAAGCCCTATATCTTCAAAGATGGTTCCCTTGCCGTGGCCCTGCGCGCCACGATGTCGATTCCCGGCGCGTTCTCGCCCGTGCACGACGGGCAAACCGTATTCGTCGACGGCGGATTGTTGAATAACCTGCCGACGGATGTGGTCCGCGAGATGGGCGCCGAGATTGTGATCGCCGTGCATCTGGAGTCGGCACCCGTGGAAGCCAAGGACATTCGGTCGCTCTTCAACGTGCTGGAGCACTCCGTCCGAGTGGTTCTCGAAGAGAATGAATTACGCAGCATGGCCCAGGCGGACGCGGTCGTTTCCGTGCATCTGGCCGAGTACAACGCAAGAGACTACGGCAAAAGAGAAGCGATCATGCAGAAAGGCTATGAAGCGGCGCAGGAAAGATCGCGTTTGCTTGCCGCGTTCGCTCTCGATGATGCCGATTGGCAGGAATATCTCCAGGCGCGTGCGGCACGCAAACGCACCGATGTCCCCGCGCCACAGTTCGTGAAAGTTCAGGGAACCAATGAGCATGGAGCGACTGACGTTGGCCGCTACTTGAAATCTTTTCAGGCAGACCGCTCGACACGCCGAAACTCGACCAAGTGCTGACGCGGGTGACCGGAGTAGGCCGCTATAACGCGGCCGGCTACCGCTTTGCCGAAGAAGGCGCGCGGCCGGGGCTGCTCGTGCAGGTGGTCGAGAAAAACGACGCGCCGCCCATGGTTCAGATGGCCTTTGAAGTGGACGGGTCGCAGAGCGGCAACGTGGATTTCACCACGGGCACGCGTTTTACGTTCATGGACGTGGCCGGCTTCCGATCGGAATGGCGCACCGATTTGCTGCTGGGGAACACCTACGGGATTCAGACCGAATTGTACCGGCCGTTCCAGGCAGAGAGCCGGTGGTTCTTTGCGCCACATGCCGATGCCAGCGATACGACGTTTCAGATCTACGCAAAGACGGACCCGCTGGCGGATTACCGCATCTATCGCATCAACATCGGGGGCGACCTGGGACTGAGCTTCGGGCGCTTCAGTGAATTGCGAGTGGGATACCAAGTCGGTTCGCTCAATACAAAGCTCCGTCTGGGAACATCGCAAATTCCTTCGGTAGAAGGTCGCGTGGGGCAGAGCCGGCTGCATTACCTGCTGGATCACACCGATGATCCCGTGATTCCGCGGCGTGGTTTTAGCGCGGAGACGAATTTCCGGTGGTTCGACCAAAGCCCGGGAGCCGTTGGCGGCTTCCCTTCCATGGATTTGAAGCTGGGGTATTTCCAACCGATTGCGCGGCCCGCGTCCATTTTCGTGGAGAGCGAAGGTGGCAGCACGTTTGGCTCGACGAACACGGGAATTCCTCAGTTCTTCCTGGGCGGGCCGGTGCGTCTCGGCGCCTATGGCCAAAATGAGTTTCACGGGAACCAGTATTACTTGTTCAGAGGGGGCTTTCTCCATGACCTGCTCACGCTGCCACCCTTTGTCGGCAAAAAGGTGTACGCGGTCGGGGCGTATGAATTTGGCAAGATGTATGGCGTGACCAACAGGAGCGCTTTCCCGAACGATGTGGCCGCGGGCTTTCTTGCCGAGACGGTCGTGGGCCCGTTCTTCATCGGCGGCAGCGTTGGGGATTCCGGCCACCGCCAGTGGTTCTTCCAGTTGGGAAGGGTGTTCTGAAATTGCGCCCGGATGGAAGCCAAGGACGTCAGACGAGTGACGAGTGGTGAGTGGCGAGCTACGGAGAGGGCAGCAGGGCCCCCACCCCCACCTTTCTGTAAGTGCGGATTCTAAACGACTTACAGGAGAAATTTTCGTAAGTGCGGATTCTAAAGGAGTTATAAGTCCTTTGTTTCCCGCAGATCCGAGGGGTGCTCGTAAGTGCGGATTATAAAGGACTTGCGGGAGGGGGGTCTCGGAAGTGCGGATTGTAAAGGACTTAGAGGACGTTAAGGAAGCAAAGGAGGTAAAGGATGTAAAGGAAAACACGCGTGCAGCGCAATGGCGGGAATGAAGGGGAGAATGACCGGATTGGTGGCTCAGAATCAAATAACATATTACCACATGATTACGGTCGCTGTCAAGGAAAAGTTGTAAGTGCAAATGTTTGAATGAATTGCAGGAAGGTGGCGGAAGGACGAGGCACCGAAGTCAAGGTAATTCTCAGACCTCCACCGCTTTCATTGCCCTGCGTCATCACGCAAGAAAGAATTCTAGGATGGTCCAGGCGGCCACGTACCATCCTTGAAAGGATTGATAAGCGTTGGCCCGCACCGCAAAAGCCCCCAGTTCCAGGGAGCTAAATCGTGCCGCTACCCACGAGCCATTTTCTGCGCCAGATTCAGAAGGAGCTTCCTATCTTCTTCAGCCGACTTGGCTAACAGACGGCGAAGCTTGCTCAGATACCGCGCATCCTTGCCTGAGCTACCCCAAGCAATTTCGTCAGACGACTTGCGCTTGGGAAGATTTGGCAGTTTGGGCGGCTCCTCACCATCATAGAAAAGCTGGTACATAGGAACTTCCAGAGCCCTGGCAAGTTTTTCCAGCGTTTCAATAGCCGGGACGGTATGACCATTTTCCACGCGGGAAATGTAACAGCGAAACAAGCCCGAACGCTTTTCGATGTCGCCTTGGGAGAGTTTCTTTTCTTCGCGCAGTGCGCGAAGACGGTCGCCAATAATCATTGGGGGATTATTTCACGCAGGCAAATGTAAAGCAAGCAGTTGCTCCGATTTGAGGTGGTCGCCGTCATAGGCGTAGATGCTGATGACGCTGGAGGAGGACTTGTAGATGCGCCTGCCGAAGGGATTGTACTTGAAGCTCCCTGAGGACGATGAATTGCAAGGGAGGTTCAAACGCGGCACGCTATTTGTCTGCTGGTCGACGCAAAGTGATAGGCCTCTTTAGCTGATAGCCACCTGACTTTGTCCGACGAAAGTCCCGCTCGACAGTCAGCGTCTGTCGGTCTAGAACTTGCTCTCCTTGCATGAGTTTGACTATAACGAGGTGTGGCTTCCGATCACATGTTTCCACCGAGATGACATTCGATGTTGTATCGAACCAGGCAAGCATCTGGAAACGGGATTCCTCAATCGAAGTTTTTTGCCGCACTTCTGTATCCGAATCGCCCTCAGTGGCCGAGGCCACTTCCACAAGGACTGTCAGATCCTTCGTGGATCCCACGATGTTACCGTTCAAATCCATCCGTAGGGAGATGCACTTTGCAATCACAGGTATTTGCAGCAGTGCGCCTACCAGTAAGAGCTGGACGTACGTTTTTACGAGCCTGAACCGCAATTGAAACATTTCTTCTCCACATCTCGCGGACCATTCGGCGGGGTGACGATCCTTTTGCCTTTGGCTTTCCAGGGCGACGGCAGAAGTACCCACTGTAGAATATTACCGCGCGGTGATAAGAGACAGCTATCCGGGGTGGCCTTCGATAAGAGCGAAGGCCACCCAGGAGGTTTCTATCGGCTTAAAGCTGCGCCGCCCGCCAAGAAACCGCAAAGAGTCTTGCCGAGCAGTTAAGGACCTACCACCCGCCAGTCGGTTGGATAGACGCTCTCTTCAAGACGAAGCACCCTGGTTTCCTTCTTGGATTCCAGGTCGAGAATGAGCAAGTCTCCGTAGAAATCCCCGCGGCCATCCGCTGCGTAGATTAAGTACCGGCTGTCCGGAGACCAAACCAAACTGCGATAAACATACCTTTCGCGGAGTATTCGTTCCCGCTTCCGCGTTTGCAGATCATAGATAATATATCCGGTGTCGTCCGATCCATCCGCACGATATGCGATGTATCTTCGATTCGGCGAGCATGTCGGAAACCATCCGCTATCGATCCTCTTGCGCTCGCGAGTGGTCAAGCGCAGAACATAGATGTTGTTAGAGGCATCTTGATAGACGAGACCTTTCCCGTCTGGGGCCCACGAAAACAACATCTCTCCGCCCTTCAATTGTCCTTCAATGACAGTTGACAATTTTCCGTCGTTCAAGCTGTAAAGGTATAGGCTGTAGTCGCCAGAAGCCTGTGACCGCCCTTCGAAAGCAATTCCAGTACCATCCGGTGACCATCTCGGCCCGTCAAGATAAGGCATTTTCAAGAGTAACCGTCGCGTTCCTTTCTTCAGATCGAGGACAACAAGCGAATCTCCACCTCCTTCGGCTTTTTCCTTGAAAGTAATCTCCGAAGCGTCTGGGCTGAAAGACGGCATGCCAGGAGACCGGTTTTCTTCAGATGAATTAGCTGTGACGATGGAACTCAGCGATTTGGTCGTAACGTCGAATGATTCGATTCGGTCCCATTTATAAACCAAAACAGTCCCGCCTGGCTTGGCCTCCGTATGCCCTAGGCGCAGACGCGCAGTGTCGAAGCTAGGTGAACAGCCTATCAAGCAACAGAGATAGACGAGCGCGGACAAGATACAAAATGAAAACCTCATAGCATCTCTGCGCATCATGAACATCAGCCACACATGAGAGTCATGGAAATTGTCATATGTTCGTAGCGGCGGGTGGCGCAGCCTTTGACGGCGACTGCAGAAGTTCCCATTTTAAAATATTACCGCACAGTGATAAGAGACAGCTATCTGGGGTGGCCTTCGCTCTTATCGAAGGCCACAGCGGAGTTTCTATCGCCATAAAGCTGCGTCACCCGCCCGGCGGAAATACGGAGAGTAGAAATCCAGAAAACAAGGATCACGAATCCCCGCGTGGTCTCGCCAGAGCGGCACCACCGGTGAGAAACGCCAGCATGGCTGCTGAGCCCCAGAAGAAAGGGTCCCTGATGTAGTGGCGGAAATCGAGAAGCGGGATTAATAGACTAGACATCCACAGCGCGATGACTATGAAACCGCCGCGATTACGAAAGTTGGAGATTTTGTACGCCCCCCACCACGCAACACACGCAACTGCAAAGACGCACAAAGCGAGCATGTCTTCCAGCAATCCTTGCGCTCCTTCGTACCCCGCGATGAGGGCAAGATTTCCGATCAACCAAGCGAGGACGAAAATCCACCACGACACCCTGGGACGGTCCGCTTTAGCGGGAAGAACTTTCACAGACACTGCATCTCACCTCCTTGGCGGGTGGGCGCAGCCTTTGGCTTTGG
>QHYF01000187.1:0-4621 GCA_003224075.1 Acidobacteriota bacterium | reverse complement strand
ACTGGGAAATATTACCTCACGGTGATAAGAGACAGCTATCCGGGGTGGCCTTCGATGAGAGCGAAGGCCACCCCGGAGGTTTCTAACGCCTTAAAGCTGCGCCACGCGCCTTCGCCATCGCTTTCTTGCCATCAATAATAAAAATGCCGCGACAAGCCCCCCCGAAAATCCCCAAGCTAACTGGAAGTGGGTCAACACCCCTGCTTCATCGCCACGAACGTGAGCCATTCGGCTCCAAATAATTTGGATCAGAATTAAGGGTATCGTCATCGTTTGCATGACAAACACCAATATCGCCAGGCCGCGCCAAATCCCAAGCTTGCCGCCACCGCCCCGAGCAAATTCGCCTCCGGCCCAAAGACAGCTCTGCGCAAGAAGAAGTAGAATAATGGCCCAACATAGCCCCGCGAAGCTTTCGGCATTGCTGATGTAGCGTCCGCTTAGAGCCAGAAGCACCAGAAAAACTGTGGTCATCAAGAGTCCGACCAAGTGTTTCATCGTGAACCCATGCAGCAGCTCAGGCATTTCCGCTGGTACTGGCGAAGAATTGTATTCGTCGCGTCGCTCGCAGCATTAACTCCAGAAAAACTACTCAAGGAATCCGCCGGATTGAGACCCCCGACACCTAGGGCGCGTGGCGCACGCTTTGCCTTTGGCTTTCAACGGCGACGGCAGAAGTACCCACTGTTGAATATTACCGCACGGTGATAAGAGACAGCTATCCGGGGTGGCCTTGGCTCTTATCGAGGGCCACGCAGGAGGTTTCTGTCGCCTTAAAGCTCCGCCGCCCGCCAATTGGGTCTTCGGAGATAAACCTCTGCAGTTGTGGGTGGTAGTATCTGGCGCGGTAGTAGCAGAGGGTGGTTTTCGGGAAGTGCAAATGTGCTCACATTCTAATCCGCTGTTTGAACCTCTTCTATTTTCTTAAGTTTCTTGTTCCAGTACAGGACGACCTTGCCCTTCTCGAAGTACGTCACTTGAATTCCATAAGACTTCAGATTGACAGGGGCCGTGTGATTTGAATCTACGGCCTCTGTTTGGGATACGCGTGAACCCTTGGTCACAGGTCGCAGATAAACCGAGTCTGAATACGCTGAAACATCCAATTCGTATACGCTTCGGCAATGTACGTCTTCGGAGCACAAAAGAACGACGAGCTTCGTGGCTTGAGACTTATCGTTTCTGAGCAACAGACCATAATCCAGTTGACCATCGCCGTCGAAATCGGCGTGGACGAGGCTCGGATTAGCCTTTGGGAAATGCTGGACGATGAACGCCTGCGTATTGGAGTCGAGTTCCTTCAAGGTCAACAAATGATAGCCGGGAAAACTACTCAGGATTTTATCGATATTGTTCTTTCGCTCTTCTCCACTCGTCGAGATCAGAACACAGCAGAAAAGAACGGCGATCAAAATTACAAGCACAGAACGGGACGGCCGTGTCATACGCAAATAACCTCCCTCATTGACGGGTGGCGGACCGTTTGCCTGTGGCTTTCCGGGGGCGGCTACGGCACCAGTTCCGCCGTCATCGTTGCTCCACCCATATCGCCGAGGACGGCCGACACTTTCGCCGGTTTGCGGGAATCCTTGGCAATCCACACGGTGGCCTTGTCAGAGCCACCATCGGCGGACGACAGCTCGACCTTGTAGGCATCGAACGTCCCGGCCGGCACGGTCACATTTTCCATTCCAGTGACCTTCAACTGGATCAGCTTCACTTTTTGCTTCTGCAAGTCAAAGTTGCGGTAGGTTGTGGTGTAACCCTCGGCCAGCGGGAGACACGCGATCGCCAGCCGGGCACCGGCGGCATCGGCAAACAGCGGTCCCCCGAGGTCCACGGAGATGGGACGCTCCTGGCCGTTCATGTTCATCGCGCCCACGGCCTTGTTTCCGCTGAAGTCCACGTTGATCGTCATGGGCCCCTGATGAACGCTGCGCTTCAACAAAATCAGCGAACCTTTCTCGAGGGTCGCCGTGTCCGTGGCCTGACCCATGGGCGCTTCCCTGACGTCGGTCACGGTCCACGCGCCATTCTCTTCCTTGATGGTGGTTGAAATATTGAGCGCCATTTCCTGCCCGCCCATCGCCAGCTTTGCCTGGTATTTATACGTCCCCGGTTTCAGATCAACGGCGGGCTTGGGAGCGCCAACGCTCGATGGGTCCACCTTCTTCGTCAGCACCACTGTTTTCGGATCGACGGTAATCTCCGCCAGGCGCTTGGTGGCCTCCGGGGTCCCGCCTTCCTGGTAGCGGCCGCCCAAGTGCTTGGCCAAGAATTTCTCCGCAGACATATAGAGGGCCATGTTGTTCACCGGCCGGGCAAAGCCGTGCCCCTCATCCGGAGCGAGCAGGTACTCCACGGCGAATCCGCGGTCGCGCAGGGCAATCACAATCTGCTCGGCCTCGGCCCTGTTGACCCGCGGATCGTTGGCCCCTTGCACGACGAGGGCGAGCGCTCCTTCAGCCATGCCTTGCCTTCCGCTGTCCCCAGATCGGCCATGCGCGCGTACATGATCTTGCGCCCGGACTCCCAGTACGGGGGAATCGACTCGAGCAGAGTGATCAAATTCGACGGACCCACAATGTCCACCGCCGCGGCGTACACATCGGGGGTGAACGCCACACCCGCCAGCGTTGCATACCCTCCATAGGAGCCACCCAAGATCCCCACACGCTTTGGATCGGCAATACCCTGGTCCACAACGTACTTCACTCCCCAGGTGACGTCGTCCTGCATTTTGCGGCCCCACTCCCCGTTCCCGGCATTGAGGTACTTCTTGCCGTATCCCGTGGACCCGCGGAAGTTCGGCATCAGCACCGCATAGCCGCGGTTCGCAAAGAATTGCGCGAGCGAGTTATATCCCCAAACGTCCCGCCCCCACGGACCGCCATGCGGGATTACCAGCGCCGGCAATCCCTTGGCCTCGATTCCCTTTGGCAAAGTCAGGTACGCCGGAATTTCCAGTCCATCCGAGGACTTGTACTGCACCGGCTTCATGGACGCCAAAGCTTCCCGCGGCAACCTCTCGCGCACGCGATATTGCTCGGTGAGCTTATGCGCCGTGCGATCGAACAAGTAGGCCTGACCCGGCTCCGTATCGCCGTACGCGCTCACCAGCCACAAGCGTTCGTCGAGGCTTCGCGAAGCAATGCCAATCTCTTTGCCCGGCAATTTCTCGTTGAGCCACTTAAAGTCAGCTTCCACGGTTTTGTCTTTGAAATATCGCCGGGTCCGGTCATCCAGGTACGTCGTCATCGTCAGGTCGTCCGTGGCCTCCGAAAACATCGCCGATCCAAAATCCACCCGTTTAAGGGGATCCGACTCCACGGGCTCGATCTTTGCGGTCTCCGGATCAAACAGCACCAGCCCGGCCAGGTTCACATCGTCGCCCTTGTTCGTTTCCATGTACACGCGTTTGCCGTCTTTGTGGAAACGCACTGGCCCGCAGCTCTCGAAAACCCCGCACATATAGACTTTCTTGAATCCATCCGCATCCGTGCGCAAGACTTCCTGGTCGCCGTTATCCGCCACGCGCTCGGCCAACCGGAGTTGACCATTCAAATCAAAGAACCACCCGGCGATCCGCTCCGTGTTTTTGCGCATCAGCGTCTTCTCGCCCGTGGAAATCTTCAGCTTGTAGAGGTCGTGCCAAGCCTTATCGCGGTCATTCAGCCCGATGTACACCACGTCGGGGTCGCTCTTGGGCACGGCATACGGAACCACCCGCACGCCTTTTAGGCCCGTCAAATCGCGCGAAGGCGGAGCTTCGGCGCCCTCTGTGGCCTTCGCCGACGGATCAACGGCGTACACATTGAAGTTCTCGTCGCCGTCATTGTCCTTGACGTAGATGATGTACTTCGCGTCGCGGCTCCACAGATATTGCGGAATGGGCCGCTTCTTCTCGGTGGTCAGCAGCCTCGCCGCGCTGAACGGCTCATCCGTCTTCTTCACCCAAATGTTTCGCGTGTCGTTCCACGGCTTGAGAAACGCCAAATATTTCCCGTCCGGGGATACCTGCGCATTGATAATTTCCGGGTTGCCGAAAATCAGCTCCCGGTCAATGATTGGCGGCAGCCCTTTCTGAACCGCCTTCTGCCCTGCCGGAGCGCCCTGGGCCTCAGCGACTGCGGCCGATTTTCCCGCCGTCGCAGCCGGTTTCGCTTTGGTCGTCCCAACCGACTTCTCCTGCGCCCCCAGCCCCGAACACACCAACAGCATCGCTAACACAATCTTCCACATGTGTCTCATGGTCCGAACCCTTCCTTCTATCGTGTCAAACGTCCGTCGCCCACAAAAAGTTTCGGTCTAAGATAATTCAAGCAGCCACCCGGCGCCGAAGAATTTGGTAAAAGCTCTTTACTTTCGCTTTTTATTCGCCTATAGTGCGGGCGGTAGAGGAAACGGGAAACGGCCCCGGGTCCTGCAAAACAGGACGCGGGGTAAAGCGGCAACCGGCTCCATTGCCATTTCTGGCTCTCACGAGCCGGTTGCCGTCCGTTGAAAATTCCGAGCCGTCCGCTCCCCTGCCAGGAGCCGCCATGGACATCGTTATGTGTGACCGCAAAGCGGTCAACGTTACGTGTGACCCCGACCATGCCGGGGTCAACTGTATCGAAAA
>QHYF01000180.1 GCA_003224075.1 Acidobacteriota bacterium | reverse complement strand
CGACGAAAGTGGTGTTGCCAAGCCAGCGGACGAAGCGGGTTTGGGTGAAAAGAAATCTAAGGTGTTCGAGGGTGGGCTTGGCGTTGAAGACGAAGGGGTTGTTCTCCATCGTGTAGAGGTCGAGGTTCTGCTTGAAGCTGGTGATGACCATCCAATAGAAAGGGAAGGCGAGCAGGACGGTGAAGATCGTGATCACCAGGACGTGGACGAGTTTGCCCCAGATGCGCTGAGAGAGCTTCATCAGCATCAGGTCACCTCAGCGCGATGAGCAACGCGCAGCATGAAATAAGCAATGATCACCAGCAAAGGGACGAGGAACAGAGAGATGGCGGCGCCAGCGGCGAGATCGCTTCCCTGAATGCCGAGGGCGAAGGCAAGCGAGGGGAGGGTTTGCGTGGAGTCAAACGGGCCGCCAGCCGTAAGGATATAGACGACGGTCATATCGGTAAAGGTGAAGATGAGGCCAAAAAGCACGGCCACGCTGAGAATGGGCCGCATCATGGGAATGACGATCTGGAGTTGCGTGCGCCAGAAACCGGCGCCATCCACGGCGGCGGCTTCGGGGATGTCCTTGGGAATGGCGGTACGCCCGGCGAGAAGAATGACAGTGGAAAAAGGCATGAGACGCCAGCTATGGACGAGAAGGACGGAAGCGATGGCAAGATGTGGTTCGCCGAGCCACATGGGGGCGTTGAAAGGCTTGTAAAAGTGCAGCGCCACCAGCACCCAACTGATGACGCTGTAGATGGAGTCCAGAATCCATTTCCATCCGATGGCGCCCAACGCGATGGGTGCGACCCATGGAAGCAAGATCAGAAAGCGAATGAAGCCGCGGCCGCGGAACGGTTGTTCCAGGGCAATGGCGAGGATGTTGGCGCCGACGATCACGACGATTTGAGAACAGATGGTGAAAATCAAGGAATTGCGGATGGCAACGCGAAAACTGGGACTCTGCAGAATGCTGCGGAAGTTTTCAAGACCCACATAGTGCAGTTCGGTGTTGCCGATGCGGGCGTCGCTGAATGCGTAAAAAATAGCCAGAAAAAAAGGACCGGCAACCAACAGCAGTATGTAAAGAACCGCGGGAGAAAACATGGCGGCGCCCAGTAGCGGGCTCTGAGCGGCGCCAAAAGACTTGATTTTGCGGCGTGCTATTGCCACGACACGGCCTTCGATTCAACGCGCTTTTCGGTAGCGCGATCGAAAAATTTCAGCTCGCGCTGGGGAACGGCAAAGTCATAAGCGCCGCCCAGAGAGAGGTTTTGCGCCGAAGAGAGACGCGAAAAAACTTTCTTGGCGTCGAGCTTACCGCCCGCCAGTGTGCCGGAGACAATCCACTCCGAGCCCAGGTATTCGATGTTTTCGACTCTTAAGCGGAAGGGCACGACATCGCCGGCCGCCGCCGAGGCCGGGCGGAAATGCTCGGGACGGAAGCCGACGATGACATCGCCGAGCTCAGCGAGATTCATAGGCGGGGAACCGAGAAAAGTGGCGACGAAAGTGTCGGCCGGATTGTCATAGACTTCGGTGGGAGTGCCGAGCTGGCGCACCACGCCCTTGTTGAGGACCATGACGCGGTCGCCCATGGCCATGGCTTCGACCTGATCGTGGGTGACGTAGATGGTGGTGGTGCCGACGCGGCGATGAAAACGCTCGAGCTCCTCGCGCGCGGAAGCGCGGAGCTTGGCGTCGAGATTCGAAAGAGGCTCGTCTAGAAGGAAGACGGCAGGCTCGCGCACGATGGCGCGGGCCAAAGCCACGCGCTGCCGCTCACCGCCGGACAGTTCGCGAGGCTTGCGGTCGAGGAGCGCGCCGATGCCGAGGAGGGACGAGGCCCACTCGACTTTGGCCTTGTGAAGCTCCTTCTTTACGTTCTGAGCCTTCAGCGGAAATGCAATGTTTTTGTACACAGAGAGGTGCGGATAAAGCGCATAACTCTGGAAAACCATGGCGATGCGGCGCTCACGAGGGGAAAGATCGTTGACTACGCGGCCGCCGATGAGGATTTCGCCGGACGTAGGGGTCTCCAGGCCTGCGATCATCCGCAAAAGAGTGGTTTTTCCGGAGCCGGAAGGCCCCAGGAAGACCAGAAACTCGCCCTCGCGAGTTTCCAGATTCACATTGTTAACAGCTCCGAGTTCTCCTTCTTTGAATACTTTTGTCAGATTGCGCGTGACAACGACAGCCATCGAGTCCCCGTCCTGTTATTTCCATCTGGCAAAAATACGCTTGTACTCCTCTTCGGCAGCCTTGGCGGCGTTCTCCGGAGTTTCGTCGCCGCGCGCGACTTTGGCGAACATGGTGGGAATGATCCACGCCTTGAAAGCTTCGTCGATGGCGGCGGTGCCGTAACCCGGATAGCCGATGTTGGTGGCCCAATCAAGGACGTCGCCCAGCACTTTGTATTTGTCCGGAGGATTGGCCCGCGGATCGTTGGCTATTTCCTGCTTCAGGTTGGGGACCGTGCTCGGGAAGCACGGGAAATTGTAGAACTGGCCCGCCGCAAACCCGTCGTGGAACGCGTCGATGTAATCGATGAGGAATTGCTGCGCGCCGTCCTTGTTTTCGGCAAAGTCCCAGATGACGTAGCAATCCATGACGTGCTCGGCGGCAATGCGGCGCGCCGGCCCTTTGAGCGCACGGGAAACCATGATTTTGGCGTCGATGGGCAGATGCTCCCGCTCGGACTGACGGGTGATGGAGATGGCGTTGGCGACATAAGAGACGCGGCCGGCGAGCATGGCCTGGTTGTTGGAGGGCGGAGTCCAGGTGAAGACTTCGGGAGTTTCGGACTCCTGATAGAGAGCCTTCATGTACTTGAGGGCTTCCATGGTTTCCTTGGAGTTGATGGTGACGTTGCCGGCTTCGTCCTGCTCGGCGCCGCCGAAAGACCAGAGGAGAGCGCGCATGGCCATGCTGGTATCGAGTTCCTGGGAGAGCCCGAGACCGCAGGGATGGCCGGTCTTGTCGCGGATTTTCTTGGCGCCAACGCGCAGCTCCTCCCATGTATCGGGACCGTTCGGGAAACCCGCCTCAGTCCACCAATCTTTGTGCCAGTTGCCCGGATCGGGAGTGTAAGCGTCAGAAAAAGCGAAGTATCTCTTGGTCTTTGGATTGTAGGTGGACTTGTGGGCCAGGTCGATCTTCTTCCCATGCTTTTTCTCCACTTCCTGGTAGACGTGGGCCATGTCGATGGTCTGCTTCTCATAAGCCGCGGGCGGGGAAAGAAGCATAAAGAGGTCGTGACCCTTCTGCGCGGAAGCCTCGGAGGCGGCTTTGGCGGGGAGGTCCACAAGATTGATGTGGTCGACGATGACGTTGGTATTGTTCTTCTGCCCCCATTGTTTGCAGAAGGTGCCATCGAACCAAGTGTCGTAGGCGGGGACGAAGTGGCTCCATTGGAGAATTTTCAGTGTTTTCTGTTCCGCGGCAGCGCGTTCCGGGAACAGGAAAAAAGGACCGGAGTTCGCGCCGAGCGCAAAAGCGCCGCTTCCAGACAATTTAATGAAGTCACGACGTGACAGCCCCTGATCGTTCTTTCTGCCCATGTCGCTAGCCCTCCTTTTTGATATGGCGAAATCCGTCGGCTTACTGAGTAACGTATGACGCACCCTGGGGATCTTGTTTCCCCAGCTTTTTATGGTTCCTGGCCAAAGCGCTTGATGTCTTCCGGACCTTCTTGTAGCGGTCCAATGTCGCGGCCCTGCACGAGCACACGAATCTGCTCGACGATATCGGGATTCGCGAGCGTGGTGATGTCTCCAGTATCCATGCGATTGGAAATGGCGGCGAGAACGCGACGCATGATCTTGCCGGAGCGGGTCTTGGGCATGTCCGGAACAACATGGATGTTCTTCGGCCGGGCGATTTTGCCGATGATGGTTTCGATGGTTACAGTGACCTTATCCTGCACCGCTTTGTTGGGAAGAACGCCCGGCTTGAGAGAAATGTACACGACGGGAACGCGGCCTTTGACTTCGTCTACGGCCGGAACGACCGCCGCTTCGGCGACCTCGGGTAGCGTGAGGCAGGCAGATTCCACTTCCTTAGTGCCGAGGCGATGGCCCGCGACGTTGATGACGTCGTCAACGCGACCAAGGATGCGGTAGTAACCGTCGGCCGGAAGCACAGCACCGTCCGCAGCGTAATAGGGCCAGTCGCGCCAATCCTTGCTGCGCGGGTTCTTGTTGTATTTTTTGTAGTACTGAGTGACGAAGCGCTGCGGATCGCCCCAGATGGTTTGCATGATGCCCGGCCAGGGATTGCGGATGCAAATGTTTCCAGCCTTGTTCGAGCCCGCCGGAACTTCTTCTCCGTTCTCATCCCAAATCACCGGATAGATGCCGAGAACAGGGGGGCCCGCGCTGCCGGGCTTCATGGGATCGAGAGCAGGTTTGGTGGAACAGAGGAAGCCGCCGGTTTCGGTTTGCCACCAGGTGTCAACGATGACGGCTTCGCGTTTGCCCACAACATCGTAATACCACCTCCAAACATCGGGCTCGATGGGTTCGCCGACAGTGGTCATGTGCTTGAAGTGGTAGTTGTATTTCTTGGGCTCGTCCGCGCCGGCCTTGCGAAGCATACGAATGGCGGTGGGAGAAGTGTGGAAGATGTTGACGTCGAGGCGTTCGGCGATGCGCCAGGGGCGTCCCGCGTCAGGGAATTGGGGAACGCCTTCGTAGAGGACGCTTGTTGCAGCGAGCGCCAGCGGACCGTAGACGATGTAGGAGTGGCCGGTGATCCAGCCGATGTCGGCCATGCACCAGTAGACGTCCTCGGGATGAATGTCCTGGTAATACTTGGCCGTGCCAGTCACATAAGCAAGATAACCACCGGTGCGATGCTGGCAGCCTTTGGGTTTGCCGGTCGTGCCGCTGGTGTACATGAGGAAGAGCGGGGCTTCCGCGTCCTGCGAGACGGGCTGGACAGTTTGGCCGCGATAGTCCTTGAGGACATCATCGACGAAGTAGTCCCGTCCCATGATCATGGGTGATTCGGAGGTGTATTTTCCGGGATAGCGCTTCCAAACGAGGACCCTGTCGACCTCCTGGCCTTCCTTCTTGGCGGTTTGCACGGCAATATCGGCACTCGCCTTGTGATCAACCCACTTGCCGTTACGGTGATAGCCGTCGGCATAGATGAGGACGCGGCTGCCGGAATCGGCGGCGCGAAGACCGCAGGCTTCACCGCTGAAGCCGCCGAAGACAACAGAGTGAACGACACCAAGCCGCGCGCAAGCGAGCATGGTGATGGGCAGCTCGGGAATCATGGGCATATGGATGGTGACGCGGTCACCGGTCTTGAGCGCCGCGAAATCGCGGAGCATCGCGGCGACCTCGTTGACGCGCTTGTAGAGTTCCTGGTAGGTGATAACCGTCATGGCTTCGCCTTCGGGTTCGGGGACGAAGATCAGCGCGGCCTTGTTCTTGTATTTCGCGAGGTTCCGGTCGACGCAGTTGTAGCAGACGTTGAGTTTGCCGCCGACGAACCATTTCCAGAAGGGCGGGTTCGAAGCGTCCAGGGTTTTGCGCCAGGGCTTGTCCCAATCGAGGAGAGAGGCGTAATTATCGAAGCATTCGGGGAAACGCTTTTCGCTGAATTTCTTGACGAAAGTGGGGTCGGCAAGATTGGCCTGCGCGATGAATTTCTTAGGAGGGCGGTAATAACCCTCTTCTTTCCAATGGACCGCAATCTGCGCTTCGCTGACTTTGTGTTTGTTCTTGTGTTCTTTGGTGTTTAGTTTCTGACGCGGTGTGGCCACGGTAGCGACTCCCTTGGAAGAACGATTCGCATTAACGCTACGACGAGGGACAGTTTGATTTGGGCGCTCACTTG
>QHYF01000468.1 GCA_003224075.1 Acidobacteriota bacterium | reverse complement strand
GCTTCGCGGCGGCACGCGGAGCAACTGATCCTGAGCGGACAGGTGCGCGTGAACGGGCGCGTGGTGAAGGAACTGGGCACCAAGGCGGATGCGGGAAAAGACCGGATTGAAGCGGCTGGGAAAGTCGTGGAGGCTGAGGAGCGGCGCGTCTACATCGTGCTGAACAAGCCGCCGGAAGTGGTGGCGACAATGGCCGATCCGGAGGGGCGCAAGACGCTGCGGAATTGTTTGCGTGGACTGGCCGAGCGTGTTTATCCCGTGGGGCGGCTGGATTATGCAGCATCGGGGCTGGTGTTTTTGACAAACGACGGGGACCTGACAGCGGAGATGCTGAAAAATTGGGCGAACCTGCCGCAGACGTATCACGTGAAGATCAAAGGCATGCTGGCGCTCGCCGATTTGGAGAGGCTGGGGAAGGAGATTGGGGCGCGGATGCGAACGGTGCGGCAACCGGACGCGACGCGCCGACTTCGATCGGATCGGAGCGGGCGCGCGGCGAATTACTGGTACGAAGTGACACTTAAGGACTCGAAACGCGATGCGCTGCGGCGGGTGCTGTTCGCGGAGAAACATCCGGTGGAGAAATTGAAGCGGATCGGGCTGGGGCCGTTAACATTGGAAGGGCTGCCGGCGGGACGGTATCGCCGGCTGGAAGAAAAAGAAGTGGTGGAGTTGCGGCAGGCATTGAAAGGAAATAAAAGAAGTAGAGGAAGTAGAAGAAAAGAAGGAAGCACCGTGGGACGTTTGCGCCCCTTGGGCGACGAGCAAACGGTTTAGGATTGCAAAACGAGGAGCGATGACACGGACGATTGAAGAGCTGATACCGGATTACCTTCGCGGGCTACCCGTCTACGTTCCAGGAAAACCGATCGAAGAAGTGGAGCGTGAGCTGAAGATTCATGCGGTGAAGCTCGCTTCGAATGAGAACCCGCTGGGGCCGTCGCCCAAGGCGATTGAGGCCGCGAGAAAAGTGCTGGGCAATGCAAACCGTTATCCGGACGGCGGAACGCACGCGCTGCGGCAAACGCTGGCGGAGCGGCGAGGAGTAACGCCGGAAGAGATTTTGGTAGGGCTGGGATCGAGCGAGATTATCGACCTGGCCGCGCGGGTGCTGTTGAGGGCGGGGTTGCAGGGGCTCACTTCCGAGGGGACGTACGCGCCATTTTCGATTGTGATTCGGGCCAGCGGAGCGGAGTTGGTGCGCGTGCCGCAGAGCAACTTTGCGTTTGATTTACAGAAAACAGGCGTGATTTATCTGGCGAATCCGAACAATCCGACAGGAACCGCATTTACGGGAAATGAGTTTCGAGAGTTTCTCGACGCCGTTCCAGATGGGGTGCTGGTGGTGCTGGATGAAGCGTATATCCACTACGCGACGAGCATGGGGCTCGGCGATTCGGTGGAAGCGTACCGGCGGCGAAAGAACCTGCTGATCCTGAGAACATTTTCGAAAGTGTACGGGCTGGCGGGACTGCGGATCGGCTACGCGATTGGAAGGCCCGAGCTGGTTTCCGCCATGAACAAACTGCG